>NZ_JADYXH010000092.1:0-500 GCF_015864395.1 Pseudoalteromonas sp. SWYJZ12 | reverse complement strand
GTGGGCTTGGGTATAACCGCCGAAACAATGAGAAAAAGAGTGTGACGAGACAGTCATCCTAGAATGATTGGAGTCGCGATCGCCGGTCGCAGAATTTGCGCCTCAGACGTTTGAACGACCCATTGATCTGATAGATCCAGATCCACCGGAGAACTGTGCACTAGTTGGAGATGGAAGCGAGGTATTCACCGACGAGGATGCCTGGACAGGCGCCGTATTGGCAAGATACTGTCGCATATCTGCCGTCTCCAAGGGACGTGATTCTTCAATCGGTGAATGCAGCTGGATGCCTGATTCCGCAATGCGCTTGCGTCGACTGATGTACCAGTATGCAAAGCCCAGGATAAGAGTGAGGCCCATTGCACCACCAACAATCCCCCCGACAACCGCGTTCGCATGTGACTCCAGAGACGCCGCCGCTGTCTCGCTAGTGGAGGCGGAATCGGCTGTAGTAACAGGTGATGATGGACTGCTCGCAAGAAACGTCGTGGATGTGGTGG
>NZ_JADYXH010000091.1:0-501 GCF_015864395.1 Pseudoalteromonas sp. SWYJZ12 | reverse complement strand
ATCCAAACACTTTTTATCAATTCAAATCTATAAAAGATGTCTGACGCTGGAGATGACATTGCTGTTGACGCACCCGCTGAGGTAGAAGTCGCCGCCGAGGCGCCCAAGGGAAAGCTTTCTGTTGAAGATGCTCTTCAGCAAGTTTTGAAAAACGCGCTTGTTCATGATGGTCTTGCTCGCGGGCTCCGTGAATGCGCCAAGGCTCTGGACAAGCGTCAGGCCCATTTGTGTGTTCTCGTCGAGACCTGCACGGAGGCTGAGTACATCAAGCTCATCGAGGCTCTGTGTGCCGAGCACAAAATCAACCTCATCAAAGTTGGTGACGCAAAAGTTCTGGGAACCTGGGCTGGTCTGTGCAAAATCGATCGCGAGGGCAACCCGAGGAAGATCGTTGGCTGCAGCTGCGTTGTTGTCAAGGAGTATGGTGTTGAGAGCGAAGGTCTCCACGTCCTCCTGGACTACTTCAAGAACCGCTGATTTCATGTTGCGCCGTAGTTAGCC
>NZ_JADYXH010000090.1:0-503 GCF_015864395.1 Pseudoalteromonas sp. SWYJZ12 | reverse complement strand
AAGTTACGCAATATGAAGATATAAAGATGCAATGCTACTAGCTACATCACGCTATACAGTCTCCCTTAGGGAGTTACGACTCGACTCTATAGACCACGATGCTTGTCAACCCTGTCGCCTATTTTGCCTCAACCGAATCACAAAGTAATCCCAAGAATTACATAGTGCTCTTATACTAACCTTTGAACCTCCGCTCCCCCGTCCGACGCATTTACTATATACACTGCGGGCTCCGCGTGTTCTCCTGGGTTAGTTCCAAATAAATGCGCAATATAAGACGAAGAGAGGAACTCGTAACTCGGAACCTCCTTCGATATCAAGTGCTATATAAAGCACGACTCACTACCTCGGAGCAATACACCTCTAATAGGGCGGCTACGGTAAAGTGAGTCTAGTCACACCTTATATATGGTGATCCCCAGGGTTAACAAGCTATAATGTGGAACCCTGATATGAGTTGAATCGGTATTACTCTCGGAAACAACTCCAATCAATCTATCAAT
>NZ_JADYXH010000009.1:0-122762 GCF_015864395.1 Pseudoalteromonas sp. SWYJZ12 | reverse complement strand
AATCAATATTAATATACAATGAAATGAGGCCGCATTTGAGTTTAGGAATGAAAACACCAAACCAAGTGCACAAAAAAGCCAGGAGCAAAAGCTACTGGCCTTCAATTAAAACCGTCAACGTATTTTAGGACGGGACACTCAAAGCCTGTTAGATTAAATAACACACTATTTTATAAAGGATTAGTCATGCGTTTATTAACCGCTGTTTTTATAGGTAGTTTATTTATAGTTTCCAATAGCACACTTGCAGAGCCTGATTTAAAACAGCAAACCATTGGCTATCCGCAACACACACATACATTTAATCGGCTGTTTTAAACGAAGAACGCACAGTTGTCGTTCAGTTACCTAAGAGCTATCAATCTGAGCCAAACAAGGTATATCCTGTTATATATCGCTTAGATGGCGCGGGTAATATACCGCTTGCCAGTGCTGTTATTGAGCGCTTACAAAATAATAATCGTGCGCCTGAGGTTATTATTGTCGCTATTGAAAACACTAATCGCTTAAGAGATTTATACCCCACAGTTAATAAAGAGCCACAAGGCCCGGTAGGTGAAGGCGGAGGCGCAGCAAAGTTTTTAGCATTTATTGAGCAAGAGCTTATGCCCTTGATTAATAAAAGCTATCGTACGCATAACTTTAATGTGATTGCTGGAGGCTCAGCAGCAGGCGTGTTTGCACTTTATACTATGCAAGCTAACCCTGAGCTTTTCCAAGCGCATATTGCTTACAGCCCTGCCGTTTGGTGGAACTATGGCGCACCGGTAAAAGCGACTAAGTCGTTTATCAATAAATCAAAAGACCTGAATAACTATGTTTATATAAATATTGGCGAAGAAACTGGCTTAATGCGTGAGCGATATAATGAGCTGCAGCAAGCTTTACAATCTAATAGCTTGCCAAATTTACGCTTTTTCAGTGACGCATTTGAAAATGTATCGCATAACTTAACATCTGCCGCTGGGGCCTTTAATGCTTACCATCATTTATTTTTACCCAAACAAATGCCCATGAGTGCTTTAAGCGATGATATAGAATCTATTGATGTTTATTATAAAAAGTTATCTCAGCAATGGGGGGAGCAAATAACACCTCCAGAGGCGGCTGTTAGGCAACTTGGTTACAACCTAGTAAATATGCAGCAATATGAGCGGGCTGTGGCAGTATTTAAGCATAATGTTAAGCATCACTCACAATCTGTTGATGCACTATGGGGGTTAGGTTATGGCTATGAATTACAGGGTAATATACAACAGGCACTTATTAAAATAGAGGCTGCTTTAAATGTCGTAGATACCACATACCCCTATTTAGATACCTTAAAAGAGACTAAAAGTAGATTACAAACACAGTTAAATAAAACCCAGTAATATAAAAGGACAATGCGCGGGGCTAGCCTGAGCTTACAGTTACCTTTACAACACGCCACTGATATTTAAATCACTAATCTCTACTTAATAAGCGCTAAATACGCTAAAATTACAGGCTACTTTTTTAGCAATAAGCCCGTAATAAATATGACCTCAGCCACAAGCCCTAGCACTTTTTCCGAACTTGGCCTTATTCCAGAGCTATTAGCTCGATTAACCGATTTGGAATATACCCAGCCTACACCTATTCAAGCTAAGGCTATACCTAGTGTGCTTGCGGGTAGTGACCTAATTGCAGGGGCAAACACGGGTTCAGGTAAAACAGCAACGTTTGCATTACCTATGTTGCAAAAAGCTTTCCTTGAGCAGGGCGCTAAAAATACTGCCAGCAAAGGTAATTTTGTAACGGGGCTTATTTTAGTACCGACGCGTGAGCTTGCTACGCAAGTGGCCGATAGCGTTAAATCGTATTCTGCTAACTTTAATGGTGCAATTAAAACAGTTGCGGTGTTTGGTGGTGTATCGGTTAATACACAAATGCAGGCACTGCGCGGCGGCGCCGATATTATTGTGGCAACACCTGGTCGCTTACTTGATTTAATCTCAAGCAATGCGATTAAGCTCGATAATGTAACTACGCTTGTGCTTGATGAAGCCGACCGTATGCTAAGCCTTGGCTTTACCGAAGAGCTAGCTGATCTTTTAGCGTTAATGCCTGCTAAAAAACAAACCATGTTGTTTTCAGCAACTTTCCCTGAGCAAGTTAAGCTATTAACGCAAGAGCTTTTAAACGACCCAGTTGAAATACAAGTACAAAACAAAGACGAAAGCACTTTAGTACAACGTGTTTTTACGGTTAATAAAGGTGAAAAAACCACGGTTTTAGCGCATTTAATTAAAACCCATAAATGGCGCCAAGCGCTGATTTTTGTGAACGCCAAAAAAGATTGTGAGCACTTAGCCAGCAAACTTGAAAAACGCGGTGTTAATGCACAAGTATTTCATGGCGATAAAGGCCAAAGTGAGCGAACTCGTGTAATAGAAAAGTTTAAAGCGGGCGAAATCGAAGTACTTATCGCAACCGATATTGCTGCACGTGGTTTGGATATTGAAAAGCTGCCAGTGGTAATAAACTTTAATCTACCACGCAGTCCTGCTGATTACATGCACCGTATTGGTCGAAGCGGCCGTGCTGGTGAAGTAGGCTTAGCGCTTTCATTGGTTGATTATGAAGATTTGCATCACTTTAAAATAATCGAGAAGAAAAACAAACTACGCCTAGAGCGTGAAGAAGTAACCGGTTTTGCTGTAAACCAAGCTAATCTTGATGCAGCTGATGCGCTTAAAAATGAAAAGCCAATGGCAAAACCAGAAGGCACAGGCAAGAAAAAGAAAAAAAATAAAGCCGATGATATAGATGATGTGTGGAGTGGCTGGCGTCGTAAGTAACAATAGAGCTAAATAAATAGCTGTAAAAACCCGTAATTAGTAAACCTAATTACGGTTTTTTTTTTTGTGGCTTTAACTTAAAGCGTTAGTTTTAAATTAATGGTCGTGATCTTCATCTTCTATTTCTTGTGCAATCCCTAACCAGGTAATGCTTGCAGGTGGAAAAGTTAACTCTAGCTCACTTTCAATTTCTAGATCTTCAAGGTGTACTTGCACTATGTGTTGAGCAATTGGATCGGCAATATAAGCAAACTGACCACTTTGCGCCACTGTCATACTAAAGCTCATTCCTTCGGGCATTGTGGTTACGTCTGCTTGAGTAATATCTACTTGGCCTGCGAGTTCCCAGTGCATTTCACCGTCATGTTCATGCCCAGTAAGTACATTTAAAAAGCCTAGGCTGTCGAGTATTAAAAAGTGTTCACCACTGGCTGAAAAAGAATAAGAAACAGCACTTGCGCCATCAGCAAGTTGCCATTCTACTTCTTCCATTTCGGCATTTTCAGGATGAATGCTAAGCAATACTGAACCACTGCAATCATGCCCTGCGGCAATACCAAAAATTGTGTCATTGCTTTTATGGCCGTACAAAGTACCAATGCGCTGATCGCCTACGGCATCTATATTTACAACTTTTTGAGCGCTGTATACATCACCTTGCTGATGGGCAATCAATACACCATCACCACAACCAAATACAACATAATCGTGATTCTGTGCTGCGCCGTGTAAATCGGGGCAGGTTATTTCTAACGTTTGCTCTAGTTCGTAATTACCATCGTGAAGATGATAAACACCCACTTGATCGGGAAGTACTTTGGCATTTGATGTATTACTTACATCGTCGCGGCGAATGGTTGAGAGTAAATGCTCGCCCCGAGGCTCAGCTACACCATGCATGTTAATGTCGTAGTTAATGCCCGTTAATGTAGTTGTTGTATTGGTAATATCGTTATCGGTTAGCACTTCTACTGAGGCAGGCGTACCGGTTTCTGCATCGCCATCGTAAAATATTGCTAATTGCCCGTCATGAGTTATTAAGTGTGTAGGGCGACTACCACTTGTTAGCTCGTAGCTGCTAAACGCAGGGCCTTGCTCATAATCATGCAAGTGCTCTGCGTGATCTTCGCGCCACATACCGCCGTCTATAAACCCTAGGTAATCTTGAGTACGATTAGCAATAACAGCATAACGAAAGCCTGGTGATGCAGATAACGTGTTTGAGTCATTGTTTAGTGTAAATGTATCAAGTAATTCGTTGTTATCTAAATCAAAAAAGCTAGCTTCGTTACTGTCACCTGCCAGAACGGCAAGCCTGCCAAGTGAGTGTATGGTATAGCCGTCGTCATGGTCGTGATCACCGTCATGATTGTGCTCGTCTTCTACAACAATAGGATCTTTTTCCACAATGTTGGTTTCTGCATCGCCACAGGCCGTAATAAATGTAGCGCTAATAGCGAGTGCAATAAGCTTTAATTGATATAGTTTTTTCATGTTTATTTCCTTTAATTATAATTTTTTAACACTTAAAAATAACCGCGAATACCTAGCGCAAAACTACGTCCTGGACGTGGCGCTATATCCTTTACAAACGAGCTGTGCACGCGTGCTTCTGTATCTGTTAAGTTAGTGCCTCGTAGGTACACAGACATATCTTGGTTTAACACTGAAAGGTCGTAAGAGATGCTCGCATCAACCAAGGTGTAACCGTCTGTGGCTGTTTCTTGTGGGGCTGTGCGGTCTTGCTTTTGATAGCGAGTTACGTGAATATGCGCACTGAGTTTATCTGTTTGATAGCTTAGCTCGCTGCCAAAACGAAGCGGTGGTGTTCGGGGTAAATCGCCGCCGTCTTTAAGGCGTGCACGAACGTAGTCAGAGAATACATCTAGCTTAAACTCGTTAGTTAGTTGCCATGCAACTTGCGCTTCAAAGCCGTGTAAAACTACATCATCTGTTTTAAATAAATAAACGGGTAGCTCTGATGAATGGTCGTGCTCGTCAACGCCTTCTTCTTCATCGCCATGGTCGTGTCCACTTTCGGCGAATAAACCGGTGTCTATTTGGTAATAATAGTTATCTACTTGGTTGTAAAAGGCATTTAAAATAAAGCCAACATCGCCTTGAGTTTTACGTAGGGTTAAATCGATATTATTGGCTGTTTCCAGGTCAATTGCTTGTTCAGATAAACCCAAATGGCCATCTTCATCTAAATCAAATAGTGCGCCTACTTCGTAAGTGCCAGTGCCAATATGCGGCCCAAACGATAACAACTCAGAGGCAGAAGGTGCACGTTCAGAGCGCGATACCGAAAGCCCTAAGTTATAGCTAGATGTAAAATTCCATACTACCCCTGCCGATAAACTGACTGGCGTAAATTCATGCTCTACATCAAATACGCGAGTGGTTTCTGCGCTTTCTTCGTGGTCATGATCATGCTCGTCGGCTTCTTCTGCTTCATCGTGTGCGTGAGCGTCAATATTTGGCAGTAATACGTCGCCTGCTTCAATTGTTACACGCTCTATGCGCCCACCTAACTGCACTAAAAAATCCCCAAAGTGCCTTTCTTCCATTAACGCTACAGCAAAGCTTTCGGTCTCTGATGGAGGAGTAAAGGCCTCTTCACCTTGTGCTTCAACATCGCTTTGCTTGTAATGAAAACTAATACCGCCATTCCATTCGTTAAATTGGTTATGCAGTAGGTCTATGCGTAATTCGTTGGTTTCGTTTTTAAAGGTAGTGCCAACAGCGCCGCTCTCAATTTCAGCGTGTTCGTAGTCGGTATGGCCAGCGCGGAGATTTATTTTGTTTAGCCATTTATTATCTAGGTTGTACTCACCTAATAATTGCACTTTAGTTTGCTCTAAATCAGCAAATACGCTTTCTTCTTCGTCGTTGTGTTCTTCCTCTTCTTCCTCGCCGTGCGTATGACCAGGAATACCGTATTGACGATTAAATTGCTCTACTGCTAAGCCAATAAAGCCGTTATCCATTAAATAGCTAGCGCCAACAGTAAAACCGTCAGACTCTTCATTACTGTTTTCAACTTTGTAATCGCTACTATGGCCTTCACCGTCGCTATCTATATCGGCAGCTACAGGTACCCCGTAGTCATCGGCCTCACGCCAAAATGCATCGGCGTAAAAAGCCACCGAGTCTGTGCCTGTGGTGGCATTAAACGAGGCCACTTTTTGGTTATCTACCGAGTTATGTTCTAGGTTCCATTCACCACGCGTGGTGCTGTCGGTAGGTACGCGGTTATCTACTACATTAACCACACCACCAACTGCGCCACTGCCATAAAACAGCGTTGCAGGGCCGCGTAATACTTCAATTTGTTGTGCGGTAGACGCCTCCGATGCAACAGAGTGATCGGGGCCAACGCGCGAAACATCACTAACATCAAGGCCATTTTGAGTAATAAGTACGCGAGGGCCGCTTAAACCACGAATAATAGGTGTGCTGGCTACTTTACCGTGAAAATTTGTATTAACGCCTGGGAGTTTTTCAAGGCTGTCGCCAAGGGTTGCAGCTTGTTGTCGTCTTAGTTGTTCGCCAGATAAAACACTAACAGGCGATGCAGATTCCATTGCCGACATATGAATAGGGGTCGCTTCAATATCAATAACTTCAATAGGCGAGCGCTTTAAATTAAAAGTAACCGATTGGTTTTCATCATTAGTTATTGTTATATCGCGATGAAGATGCGCATAACCAGGGGCTACAACGTGAAGCTCTTTTAAGCCATTTTTTAGCTCGGTTATAAAAAATTTACCGTTTTCATCGGTGGTTACTTTAAGGTCTGAGCCTTCAACTTCTACTGTTGCATTGGTAACTACTTTACCTTTGTTGTTTAACACAACGCCTTCTATTGTGGATGCCAGCACACTAGCCGGCAATAAAGCTGCTATGAGAACAGCTAATTGTGATCTACGTTTCATTTGACTACCTTGTTGGATGTTATATTATATCAATTATGCGAGTAATGTTATAATATATCAACAGTAGTTAACTGATGTTATTAAAATGTCTCCTTAAAAGTAGCGTTTTTGAGTGGAGACACTGATTTAGTAGAGGAAATAATGAAGTCGAGTCAAAGTGTTATGGATCGTATGGCAATAGGGTTATCGGTAATGTGCACAGTGCATTGCTTTGCAACCCCGGTTATTTTAGCGTTATTACCAAGCTTTGCTGTAATGCAAATAGATAGTGAGCAATTTCATTTATGGATTCTTGCGGCGGTAATGCCAACCAGTTTGTTGGCATTGAGTTTAGGCTGTAAAAAACATAAACGTACACGTTATATGGTGTCTGGTGTAACAGGCTTAGCTTTTATGATATTTGCCGTATTGCTAGGCCATGAAGTGCTCGAAAAAGCGCTAACCTTAATAGGCTCAGCGTTTATTGCTGTAGCCCATTGGTTTAATTATCAGCAATGTCTTAAACAGAATGACGACAACTGCCCATGTTCAGGCGGTGAGCCAGATCAAGTGGTTTAATGCTATAAGTGCTGGTGGTTTAAACGAAAGCTACACTGGCACTTTATTTTTTATTTAAACTTTGTTTTTTTAGATAGCTTAAATATTCGCTAAAAGTACTTTAAAGTAGGTACTTAATTTATTTTTAGCTTAAGTTAACCAATACAGTGCCTCTTATTTTAAAATCTCTTTTGCTTTTAAGTGCCTTAATATGTTTTAAATTAAGCGCAAATACCCCTTATTCAATACCCCGAAGTAACGTGGTTGAGCTCATTGAGCCCGTTAGCGAGCGGGCGTATCCTGTGTATATTCAGCTTCCTAAATCATACCAAAAGCAGCCTAATAAAACGTATCCAGTTATTTATGTAACCGATGCACCGTATACCTTTCCCATCGTTGCTGGGGCTACACGATTCCCTATGAATAGTGGCAAAATGCAACAGGCTATTATTGTAGCAATTGGCTATGAAAAAGGGTCCGCTGGCTCTAACAGCCGAATTAGAGATTACACGCCTACCTTTGCAAAAGATTGGAAAAAGCAAACAGGTAATGCCAAAGGGCATATTCAGTTTTTACAAAGTACAGTTTTCCCTTTTATTGAAAAAAACTATCGGGCCAGTAACTTACAAAGAACCTACATGGGGCATTCGTTAGGCGGTTTATTTGGCGCGACTATTTTATTAACGACACCCGATTTATTTAGCAATTATATTATTGGCAGCCCATCGGTTTGGTTTGATAACAATGCACTATTAGCGTTAAAAGTGAATAAGCCAAAATTGCCTATAAGGGTATATATATCAGTTGGATCTATGGAAACGCCAGCTTTCGGCGAAGGGCAAAATATGGTTGAAGGTGCTAAGCAGCTAACGCAAAAAATTAATGCGCTTAAAAGTGACAATATAGAATTAAAAAGTGTTGTTATTGACGGCGCTAATCATGCAACCGCATTTCCAACAACAGCAATCCAAGGCCTAGATTGGGTGCTGGCTGCAGAATAATGAAGTATGATTTTTATATCGGTTCGTACTAATATGTTGCTTTAGTAAAATTAATAAGGAAATTATATGTCGGTTGAATTATGGTCAGATGATAGGTTGAATCGAAAACAAGAAGGACAATGGCTTGTTCAGTTTTTAACGAGTAAATACGCAATATTAGAGGCTGAGCATAGTAAAAACTATGTATTAAATGTCAATGCAGAATGGGGCTTTGGTAAAACATATTTTATTAATAACCTCGCAGAAGAGCTAAAAGAAAAGAAGCATGTAGTTGTATGTTTTGATGCATGGAAAAATGATTTTTCTGAAAATGCTTTACTTAGTTTTATTGCTGAAATAAATGAAGAATTGACTAATCAAGGCTTACTTAGTGCGACCGATGGTAAATTAGCTGGTATTGCAAGATCAATGAAAAACGCAGCACTTCCTTTACTCGGTGGTTTTTTTACTAAACAGCTTTTTGGTATGTCTCTTCAAGGGGTTGAGGCTTTACTTGAAGATGAGCAAGAGAGTGAAGGGGCTTCTGTCAAGGGGGCTGAACAGTCTGGTTTGTCAAAAGATATTACTACTGTTGCTTCTTCAATCTCTACAAAGGCAGCTGAATTAGCACTAAAAGAGTATCAAACAACAAAAAATGCTATAGGCCATTTTAGGGAAAACCTAAGGCTATTAGTAGAAGGTTTAGAAGGTAGCGCTTCATTCAAAGCTCCTCTATTTATCTTGATTGATGAGTTAGATCGTTGCAAGCCTTCTTATAGTATCCAATTGTTAGAGACGATTAAGCATTTATTTAATGTCGAAGGCGTCTACTTTATTGTCGCTACTGCATCAGAGCAGCTAAGCCATTCGATTAATGCTGTCTACGGTGAAAAATTCGAATCTAAACGTTATTTAAATCGATTTTTTGATCAAGAATATTCACTTAAAAGCCCAGATAAAGAAAAGTACTGTAACTTTATTTGGTCAAAGTATTTGCCTAATGAAACTGTGTTCGTTCCGGTTTTCCAAGCGGATAATAAATCAGAAGATATAATAAATATTGGCATACTCAGTAAGGTTGCGGAGTATATGCGGGCTGGTTTAAGGGATATTGAACAAGCAGTTAAGCTTTTATATGCAATTCAATTAACACAAGAAAAGACTGATTATCTATTTTCATTACCTTTGTTTTATATCATTGTGTTAAAAATCAGACACCCCGAAATTTATCCGTATTTCAAAAATAAATGGGGGCCGAATATCTTCAATCAAACACACGGTAGTAAATTTGCTGAGTTTCAACAAGATAACTTTGATTTAGCGACTACTTACAAAGGTATAATCGATTATAAAATAAGTGAATCAGTAAAGCTGTTTTGTGATCCAAATACTAAACTTTATACTCCTGATTTAACTCCTCCTCAAGGACGAGGTGTACCTGTAAAAAGCTTAAAAGATCATATAGAAAAAGGACTTTATGATGCGAATAGAAATCGAGGGTTTAAGTTAATTAAAGATTTATCGAATTACATACATATAGTTGAGCAAGCGGGTCAGCTATCTTAAACAGCAGTCTATATGAGTAAAGGTTATCAGCTAGGTTATTCAGTTTTGTTTTTAACAAGCACAAAAAAAGCGACTACCCAATATGGTGTCGCTTTTTTAGTAAGTAGTATTAACTACTTATAAAAGGCTTCAACAGTGCCTTTTCTTGTAAGTAAAAGTGGTTGTCCGCGACGATCAAGGCCTTTTGGAGATGCAAACTTTATCCAACCTTCGCTGATGCAGTATTCTTCAACATCAAAACGCTCTTTGCCGTTGAACGTGATACCAATATCGTGTTCAAAAACTTCTTCCACATGATGTGGGCTGCGTGGATTAATAGAAAGGCGATCTGGTAAAGCAGGTTTTGCGGTAGTGTCGTTCATGGTCATATTCTATATTGAATGAAGTATGCGCTATTGTAGGCAATACAAAGCTTTCGCTCAAGAGAGATAGTAGTAAATGTGTTTAAAAATGTACTAATTAATAAGTTGTGTATACAAATGAGATTGCGCTTGGAAAATATTTACAGAGGAGGTTTTGAAGATATTTGACTAAATAATTATAAAGGTAAATATATTAATGGGTTATTTCTAACCCACTAAATTGTATAGCAATTAGATGCTAACAATATTCTCGGCTTGTGGGCCTTTTTGACCTTGAGTAACAGTAAACTGTACACGTTGGCCTTCAGCTAAAGTTTTGAAACCGTCGCCAGAGATTGCGCTGAAATGTGCGAAAACATCAGGACCAGATTCTTGCTCGATGAAACCAAAACCTTTTGCTTCGTTAAACCATTTTACTGAACCAGTAGTTGTAGTAGACATAATATGTATCCTAAAAAATTAATATAAGTGTGCCTGAAAAGAGGCGATTGAGCCGGAAAAAATAGTTAACTTGAGGATATCGCGTAGGATTATTACTAAAACAACTCGGTACTAACAAATAAAACAAAACTTCTTTCAAACTAGTATTCAAAATGGGTTATTACTAACCCATTAAATTGTGTAGCAATTAGATGCTAACAATGTTCTCAGCTTGTGGGCCTTTTTGACCTTGAGTAACAGTAAACTGTACACGTTGGCCTTCAGCTAAAGTTTTAAAACCGTCGCCAGAGATTGCGCTAAAATGTGCGAACACGTCTGCGCCAGATTCTTGCTCGATAAAACCAAAACCTTTTGCTTCGTTAAACCATTTTACTGAACCAGTAGTTGTAGTAGACATAATATGTATCCTAAAAAATTAATATAAGTGTGCCTGAAAAGAGGCGATTGAGCCGGAAAAAATAGTTAACTTGAGGATATCGCGTAGGATTATTACTAAAACAACGGGGTACTAACAAATAAAACAAAACTTCTTTCAAACTAGTATTCAAAATGGGTTATTGCTAACCCATTTTAACGAAAGCAATTAGATGCTAACGATGTTTTCAGCTTGTGGACCTTTTTGACCTTGAGTAACAGTAAACTGTACACGTTGGCCTTCAGCTAGAGTTTTGAAACCGTCGCCAGAGATTGCGCTGAAATGTGCGAAAACGTCAGGACCAGATTCTTGCTCGATGAAACCAAAACCTTTTGCTTCGTTGAAAAATTTAACTGTACCAGTTGTAGTATTAGACATAATAGTATCCTAAGAATTAATAAAAGTGCGCCTTAAATTAGGCAATTTAACAGGAAGAAAACATACATTTAACTGAGGATAACGCGAAGGATTATTACTAAAACAACGTGGTACTTACAAATAAATAGGGTTTTCTGTCAACCCGATGCCAAGCAGGATAACAGTAAATTGAGCTATATACCAAGCCCTATTGTAAATTTATTTTAGAGTAAGTGCTTTATTAGTTTGTTTGTTTTTTAACTAACCAGTCATGATTAAGGTGATCTTTTTTGCGTCTTAATTTGAGTTAATTTCAATTTAATCAATGCTTTATGTTTGTATTAGAACGCGGTTCTAGAGTAGGTAAAATGCAAGTTTTAAGTGGTTAAAACATGACCTAATTACCTACTGATTTTTTGATATATATCTTAAATAACTTGATTCATTAGCTCCAAATTACAAATCCAAGTATTAATAATGCAATCCAAAGTGTTTCAGCCACAATTAAAATAATGGGTTTCATACCTACTTCGGTAAGCTTTCCTAAATTAGTTTTCATTCCTATGGCTGAAATAGCCGCAATTAAAAAGAACTGCGAAAGTTCGTTAGCGGTTTCAAGTACTATTGTAGGAAGTGAAAAGCAGCTATTTATTATCATGAGTATTACAAAGCCAATTAAAAAGCCAGGTACTTTAGGTAATTCTCCGTGTTTTTCTTTGTTTGAGCGATTAATAACGACCATCATAATAAGTACAACAGGTAGTAGCATGGCAACACGTACAAGTTTAGTTAGAGTTGCTATATCGCCTGTCTCTGGTGATACCGAATAACCTGCACCCACTACCTGGGCTACATCATGTATTGTGCCACCTAAGAATACGCCTGCATTATGGGCGTCAAACTCAAGATAATTAACCACAATAGGGTAGAGGATCATAGCGAGGGTCGACATAGCTGTTACGCCAATAACGGTTAATAAGGTGTCGCGCTCTTTATGTTCGCTGTTTGGCATAATAGACGAGATAGCCAGCGCAGCAGACGCTCCACAAATAGCAACCGAGCCACCTGTTAGTGCACCAAAGCGTTTTTGTAAGCCAAATGCGCGCGCTAGCACTACACCTAAAATAATAGTGGTAAATATGGCGCCCGCTAACATAAGTGCTGTTTGCCAACCCAGTGTTACTAAATCTCCCAGCGCAATGCGTGTGCCTAGCAGTACTATACCTACACGCAAAATCGTGGTGCCAGTAAAATCGATACCTTTGGCGCAAGGGCTATCGCTTTGATACAAAAATGAGACTGCCATACCCAGTAACAAAGCAAACAACATGGCTGGCGCACCATAATGTTCGCTTAAAAATAAGGCGGCAAGGCCAGTCATTGCAGCAATGCTGGCACCTTGCCATAAAGGTGATATTTTACAGCTTAATTTACTACTTAAGCGCTGCATTACGCTTTAGCTGCGGTAAGTGCTACTAACACTTGGCGCTTACGTTCACCTGTAAAAGGGCGACGACCATGCATAGCCATTTCGTTATCAACTAAAGCAACGTCACCGTCTTGCCATGCAAGATCAAAGGTAAATACTTTAGAAAGCTCCACAATTTTATTAAGTCCAACTTTAGGAATCGCACTACCATCACCAAAGGTAATGGCAATTGATGGATTATCGCGTACACCTTTCCAGCCCATGTAAGCGGCAATCAGTTGGTTATAAAAAACCTGTACGTTGTTTTCAAGAGTTACTACAGCAGGCAGTACTGGTGTAACGGCTTTTAGTGAGCCGTCTTCAAGCCATTCCCACTGGTAACCAAGTTCGGTTAATTTATTATGTGCTTCGTCTTTGGTTTCTACACTTAGCGTACTTTTCCAGCTTCGGCCTTGGCCTGATGTTGCGTCGTCAGCGGCTGGCATATAGGTGGTATATTTTAGGCCTTTGTGTTCAAAGTCATGGGCAAGCTTGCTGTCGTATTCTTTTAATGCACTAAATAATTTATCTGATCGGCAAAGAGGTGTTGCACCGCCTTCTTCTGCGGCCGATTTACAAAAGAAGAATAATTTACTTGGCGAAATAGGCGTTTGCGCCATTTCGTGATGTAAGTATATTTCTACATCTTTTGGCGCTTCGTTAGCTGTAAATACACGTTCGGTAAAATTAATACGTACCGCGTTAGACAGTGACTCTTTATAAGTAAAATTGTCATAATCAAACCCGGCTGAAAAAGTATCAAATGTTTCGGCGCTATTTACAGGAAAGCCACGAAACAACACAGCACCTGAGCTGCGAAGTTTTGTAGCCAATTCACTTTTATTTGCGCGAATGAAAGCTACCGCTTCTTCAACGGTGCTGGCGTTATTGTTATTAACAACAATGCACGGAAAAACCGAATCATCGAATGTTAATTGAGTTGGCACTGAGGCGTAGTTAATTTCGGTAGCTGACATTGTATGTTCCTAATCGTAAATTGGGTGAAAACGGTTAAAGGCAGCTTCACAAAAGTGCCCAGGGTCGTTGAATCGGCGATTACTGTTAAGCGCAGAAATTTGCGCCATTTCTTGCTCTGTTAATTCAAAATCAAACAGTGCGATATTTTCTTTCATGCGTTCAAGTTTTGAGGTTTTAGGAATAATGGCAGTGCCGCGTTGCACGCCCCAGCGAAGAACTACTTGTGCTGGCGTTTTGCCATGATTGTGTGCGGCCGCTTTAACAACGCTTTGCTCAAGAACTGATTCAGTTTTATCAGCCATTTCTAGCTCAAGGTATGAAAGCGCACCCAGTGGTGAAAACGCAGTAACCGGAATATCGTACTGCTTTGCGAGTCTTACTAATCGCTCTTGCGTTAAATAAGGGTGCGACTCAATTTGCAACATAGCGGGTTTGATATTTGCGTAGGTCATTAAATCGTGAAGCAGTGCGCTTGAGTAATTACATACCCCAATGCGTTTTGCTTTGTTGTTGTGTACTTGTTCTTCCATTGCTTGCCACGTTAAATACAGAGGTACTTTTGCAAGCTCCATTTGTGGGTTTTGCGCCGTAGGGTCAACAAACCACTCTGGAGGATAGCGGGTTTCTATTGGCACAAATGTTTGCGCAATCGGAAAATGAATTAGGTATAAGTCTAGGTAATCTAGCTTTAAATCACTCAGTGTTTTATCAATCGCGAGGCCAACATGCTCTGGTGCATGAAAGGTATTCCACAGTTTTGATGTTACCCATAATTCTTCACGGGTACATAAGCCATCGTTTATTGCTTGGGCGATGCCATCGCCTACTTGTTCTTCGTTACCGTAGTCTGATGCGCAATCAAGATGGCGGTAACCTGCCTTAATGGCTTGGTATACCGTTTGTGCACAATCTTCTTGCGCGACTTTCCATAAACCGAACCCTACTGGAGGGATATTATTTAATGAACTCATTGGGAATTCCTGTTAAAAATGCATAATGACTTAGGTCTTGTATAAGACATAAGTTATTATACGAATCAAACAGTGTCAATACTGTGTTAACAGCAAAGCAGTAAATGGTTCAGTTAAAAAACCTACAGGCAGCAAAAAGGCAGCGTTTGCTGCCTTTAAAAAATATTTAATTATTATGCGCTAAAGTGGGTTTTTAGCACTAAACACGCTTTTAATTAATCAAGTTCAATTTGATAGTGGTAATGATCGCTACGGCATTTACTTTGGCGGTATTCAATACGTTTACCTTCGATTGATTCGGTAATGCGTGATACCAACAGCAGTGGATCGCCAGCTTTTATAGCAAGCATTTTGGCATCATCCATTGTAGCAAGTACGGCTTTAATACTGTCTTGGGTTTTGTGTACAGTTTGGTTAAATTTGGTCTGATAGTAATGGTACAATGTATGCGGAATATCACTACTTTGATGTATATCAGGAAAGTAGCTTTGTGGTAGGTATATAGTTTCGCTCATGCAAAATTCGTTATCAAGAATACGCCTACGAACAAGCTTGGTAACTTTGTCTTTTTTATTGAGTTGTAACGCTTCTATTACTTCAACTGGCGCTGCACAAAGCTCAACCGATAGCAGTTCAGCCTTTGGCAAATCGGCACCTTTACCGTCTGCTTGTAACGGAAAAAACCTAAATAAGGCATCTTGCGCAGTATGTTGCGATACAAACGTACCAACGCCTTGGCGACGAGTTACTATTTTATTGTCGG
Source organism: Pseudoalteromonas sp. SWYJZ12 (assembly GCF_015864395.1). Lineage (NCBI taxonomy): Bacteria > Pseudomonadati > Pseudomonadota > Gammaproteobacteria > Alteromonadales > Pseudoalteromonadaceae > Pseudoalteromonas > Pseudoalteromonas sp. SWYJZ12. Next base: position 107,164 of record NZ_JADYXH010000009.1, on the reverse strand, counting down.
TTAATAAGTTTAGTGCTTTACGAACTGTACCTTGGCTTACGTTAAATTCTTCAGCAAGGCGAAATTCGCTTGGTAGTGCTTCGCCAGGTACCCAACGTCTTTCAACAATGAGCTGTTTAATATAATCAGCCACTTGTAAGTAAAGTGGTTGAAAAGCCAAGCTTGGGCCACTTAATTTGTGATCAAACATAGAGTTACTCATTATTATTTACCATTAAATTTAATCCACCTGTAGTTATAGCATAGGTGAAACCTTTTACGCATATTTGCGCTAGCTCAATTAAACGTGAACTACTGCTGTAATGTTTAATAGGCGCAAAATATACATTATGCCTAAAAACAAATCGTTACACTACAATAGCTCACCCTTAGGAAATTAAAAGTGCTCAGTATTTCTTTTGAACTCATTTTGCTTATGGCGCTGTGCCTAAGCCTTGCCACTGTAATGCAAACTCTTAGCGGGTTTGGCTTTGGGTTGCTGGTGGTTGCAAGCTTTACGTTACTTGATGTATTGCCACTCACGGCAACTACATTTTTAGTGAGTTTGCTGGGGTTAGTTAATTCAACAACCGTGGTCGTTAAAAACCGCAGTTCGGTAAAAGTACCCGAGCTAAAACTTATGTTGTATACCGGTATTCCGCTAATGCTGTTAGGTTTTGTACTACTTGAATATATGTCGTCACATTTAACACACTATTTAAACTTTGCTTTAGGTGTAAGCATTTTGCTTTGCTGCGCTTTAATGCTGATTGGCCGCGAGCGTACAAATAAACAAAGTCGTCCTCGTTCATTTTTAATAGCCGGTGGAGTAAGTGGGTTACTTGGTGGGTTGTTTTCAACCTCAGGGCCGCCGCTTGTGTTTCAATGTTATAAGCAAAGTTGGTCTATTGAAGCTATTCGCAGTACGTTATTAGCGGTATTTACTATTGGTGGACTAGTACGTGTAGGTATCGCTTTATTTGGTACTTTGCCTGGGCTCGACATTATGTTTTTAATTGCAGCGGCTATTCCTTTAGTGTTGCTAGTTACGCATTTTGCTCGTAAATTAACGCCCTACGTTGACGCTAAATGGGTACGTATTATAGCAATTGCATTGCTTGGCCTAAGTGGTATATCGCTGGTGGCAACATCGGCGCCGGGGATATTTTAAAAATCGCGATGTAAATAATTCATCTTGAGTTTATTTACGTTGACATGGGGATTACAATTATTTAACTTGTGTCTTATACAAGACTAATAATTGGTTAAGGAACTCCCATGAATGCATTTGAATTACGTGAGCCAGACTGGAACGCAATAGAGCCAGCACGCTTAACCGCACAGCCAAAGTTACAAGGTAATGTGCTGGTTTTGCCCACTCAGTTTGGTGATATTAGCGTAACGATTAGCCAGTTTGGCTTACGTTTAAATGCAGGCACCACGCATGACGAGCAATTTAAAATATTAACCACAACCCCATCAGAATACCCCCTCACACTTAGCAAAAACAATAATGATTACAGCGTAAGTGGTGGCGAATACCGCCTAGAATTTTACAGCGACCCTTTTCATTTCAAACTTTATAAAAACGATGAGCTAGTACAGCAATCAGCAACTGATGGTCACTTTGTACGCCAGCACCGTTTACCGCCACTAGCTAAAACCGATAACGGCTGGATATTAAGCCTAGAGCTTAACTACGACGAAGCCGTGTATGGTCTTGGCGAAAAATGGGGCAAGCTTGATAAACGCGGCCAACTTATTCGTTCATACAACCACGATGCGCTAGGTGTTAACGCCGAAAAGTCTTATAAAAATACCCCGTATGCATGGAGCCCAGAAGGCTGGAATTTATTTGTACATACACCCGCACCGGTAACTCATGGCGTAGGTTATGCACTTTGGTCGCAACGTGCATATGTATGTTTAGTTGAAGATGACGCGCTAGATGTATTTTTATATCAAGAACAAACACCTGCCCAAAGCATCAACCGTTACTGCGAGCTAACAGGTTTTGCACCGGTACCACCGCAGTGGAGCTTTGGTGTTATTTTATCAAAAGCGTATTACAAAGATGCTGACGAATTACTTAGTGTTGCCCGCGAAGTACGCGCTAAAAATATGCCGTGCGACGTAATTACTCTTGATGGCCGTGCATGGCAAGACACCGACACCCGCTTTGCATTTGAATGGGACCCAACACGCTACGCCGACCCAAAACCGGTGCTTGATGAATTAAAAGCGATGGATTTTAAAATTTGTGTGTGGGAATACCCGATGATCTCGGTAAATAACCCATTATTTGCTAAAGCGGCCGAAAACGGTTGGCTAATAAAAGACAAACGCACAGGCAAAGCGTATCAGTACGAGTGGGATTTAAGCCCATTTGGCGAAGTACTTACGCCACTGCCAGAATCGGGTATTTTAGATTTTACGCACCCTGATGCTTACGAATATTGGCTCGAATCGCATAAGCCTTTGTTTGAGCTTGGCGTAGATATGATAAAAGCGGATTTTGGCGAGCAGCTAGAAGACGACAATATGATATCTCACAGTGGTGATAGCGGTATTAGGCTACACAACGTTTACAGCATGTTGTACAACCGCTGCGTTTTTGAGGCCGCCGAAAAATACTGTAAAACTGGGCCATTTTTGTTTAGCCGTTCAGCATGGACGGGCAGTCAACGTTTTCCTGCACAGTGGGGCGGCGACCCGCAAGCCGATTGGCAGGGTTTAGCGGCAAGCATTCGTGGCAGTTTAGCGTGGGGTATGTCGGGTGGGCCATTTTTTGCAACTGACATTGGTGGTTTTTACAAAGACACCCGCGACGCAGAACTTTACGTGCGCTGGGCACAAGCGTCGGTATTTAGCGCACATATGCGCTTACACGGTATTGGTCCTCGCGAACCGTGGTCTTACACCGAGCAAGCAAGTGATGCGGTATTTGCAGCACTTAAATTACGCTACCAGTTAATTCCGTACTTACAAACATGTGCAGAGCAAGCGCAGCAAACAGGCTTGCCGATTCAGCGTGCCATGGTATTGGCATTTCCTGATGATGTACTGGCACATAGTTTTGATCAGCAATTTATGTGCGGTGAAAAATTACTGGTTGTGCCGTGTGTAGTACCAAACGGTAAAGTTAAGTTTTATTTACCGCAAGGCAATTGGATTCGCTTCCCCGATAAACAAGTTTACGAAGGGAGTAAGTACTACGAGCACACACTCGCACTTGAAGAAATGGCAGTATTTGTACGCGAAGGCGACAGCCTAATACTTGGCCCAGAGGTTCAACACACAGAACAAGACATGAGCCAATTAACAGCATGGCCTAAATAAAACTCGGCTTAATAAAAAACACACACAACACATATACAACACACAATAATAAAGATATTAGCTTACTTTTTACCGAGTAAAGTAAGCTAAAAGGGGCGCAAGATGGAAGGTATGAACATTACCATGACACTGCTATCGTGCTTGGCGTTTATGGCGCTGGTGGGATATATCTCGTACCAAAAAACCAAAGGGGAAGTTAACACCCAAGATGGCTACTTTTTAGCAGGTCGTGGGTTAACAGGTACATTTATAGCAGGGTCGATGATCCTCACTAACTTATCGGCCGAGCAACTAATTGGCCTTAATGGCTCAGCTTATGGTTACAACCTAAGCTCAATGGCGTGGGAAGTAACCGCAGGGATCTCAACCATTATTATGGCGTTGATCTTTTTGCCTCGTTATTTAGCGGGCGCGTTTTCTACCTTACCTGAATTTTTACGGGATCGTTTTGACGATACCGTACGACGCATGACGGTGATCTTATTTATGGTAGGGTATTGTTTTATAACGATCCCTTCTGTTTTGTACTCAGGATCAATTGCCGTACTTAGACTTTTTGATGTACCCACCTTATTAAATATGAGCTACCAAGCAAGCCTAATTGTGACCATTATTACAGTGGGTTCAGTTGGGGCTATTTATGCTGTATTTGGTGGTTTAAAGGCGGTTGCGGTATCAGATACCATTAACGGTGTTGGGTTATTAATTATTGGTATTTTAGTGCCAACACTGGGCTTAATTGCATTGGGTGATGGTAGTTTTTCAGAAGGATTAGGCACCCTAGTAAACACCGACACAGAAAAGCTCAATGCTATTGGTAGTAGCGATGATCCCGTGCCATTTGGCACTATTTTTACAGGGATGATCTTAGCTAATTTGTTTTATTGGGGCACTAATCAGTATGTGATCCAGCGTACATTGGGCGCTAAAAACTTAGTTGAAGGTCAAAAAGGGGTGTTGTTTTCAGGGTACTTTAAAGTGCTAGTACCGTTTATGATGATGATCCCAGGCGTTATTGCTTACCATCTTTATAAACACGAAAGCCTGCCAACTATCGATTTAGCTTACCCACATTTGGTAAAAGAAGTACTTCCACAGTATTTATCTGGCTTCTTTTTGGCCGTATTGCTAGGTGCTGTATTTAGCTCATTTAATTCATTGCTCAACAGCGCGGCGACCTTATTTTGCTTAGATGTTTATAAGCCAATAAAAAAAAATAAGGTAACAGACAGCCAACTTATAAAAGTAGCCAAAATTACCAGTATTGTTATTGCCATATTGTCGTTTATAACTGCGCCATTATTGATGTTTGCACCTGAAGGTTTATGGCACATTATTCGTGTGTTTACAGGTTTCTACAACATTCCGGTCATCACAATTGTATTGGTTGGTTTGTTTACTCGAAAAGTGCCTGCACTGGGCGCTAAAGTCGCGATTATATTCCATATTATTGCCTACACCTTGCTTAAATTTGTATGGGATGTAGACATTAACTTTATTCATATTTACGCCATTTTGTTCATAATTGAATTGGCAATAATGCTGGGTATTGGTTACTACAAACCACTTAAAACACCATGGCAATTTACACGCAAAGCTGAGGTAGACCTTAATCCTTGGAAATACGCATTACCTTGCGCAATTGTATTAGTAGGCTTGATTGTTAGCTTGTATATATTGTTTTCGCCGCTCGGATTAGTGGGTGGAACCAGTGTGTACTTTGTACCAAGTTTAGTTGCTGTTTGGTCTACTGTTTTAGTGCTTAGCTGGTGGAGTGTACGTCGTTGGCAGGTTCGTTACGAAAATAGCTTAGCGCGTATTGGTGCTAAAAACGCCGCATAACGTGCGGCTATATTCTATACACCAAACTTAAATCACATTTAATTCACATAATGTTTGCATTAGTAAGATAGTTTGTTTAAATTTAAAGCTCTTATATAAGATATAAGAGCTTTAAGGAAAGATCACACACACTGACACCGCTTTTTAGCAACTCACACAATTGCTAGCGCGGTACCACACAGCACACGCACAATATGGAGAATGACATGAGAGCTAAAAAGTCCGTCTTAAGCTTGGCAGTCACGTTAGCAATGACAACCGGTTTAGCGCTTAGCGCGCAGGTACATGCACAGCAAGAGCAAACCGAACAAGAACAACAAAAAACAGAAACAGCTAAAAACGATACATTTGAAAAAATAGTCGTTACTTCACAAAAAAGAACGCAAAGTTTAAACGAAGTACCTGTTGCGGTATCGGTACTTAATAGCGATCAAATTAATTCAGCTTTTGCTAATAACATGGAAGGCTTACAGTCACTTGTTCCTTCGGTTAGCTTTAGAAAAGGCACCACAACACGTAACTCAGCGCTAACAGTGCGCGGTATTGGTACTATTTCATTTAGTATTGCTGCCGAACCAAGTGTGGCAACTGTTGTTGATGGCGTGGTACTTGGCCGCTCGGGTCAAGCATTTGCCGATTTATACGACGTAGACCGCATTGAAGTATTACGCGGGCCACAAGGTACGTTATTTGGCAAAAACGCCTCAGCAGGTGTGGTAAATATTACCACTAAAGATCCGTCGTACGACACAACCGGCAGCGTAGAAACCTCGTTTTATCAAGATAACGAATACCGTTTTAAAGGTGTTATAAGCGGCGGTTTAACCGACGATTTAGCCGCTAGCTTAACAGTATTTAAAGGCAAGTTTGACGGTTACATTGATAACGTTTACAACAACGAAAAAGTAAACGGTTATGACCGCGAAGGTGCACGTGCTGTATTTAAATACGAGCCAGAGGACGACTTAAGCGTAAAATTTATAGCTGAGTTTTATAACGCAGATGACGACTGTTGTGCCGACTTAGAAGCCCTGCCAAGTGGTCGTAATCCTGATTCAAAAGCAGCGCCAAACAGTAACGGCATTGTGGATGGTGTAGCCGATATTGACCTAGACCAGCGCAAAGTTGACCATGACTACGAGTCGCGCACAATTGACGAACATAGCGCATTTTCGGTGCAAGTTGATAAAACAATTGGCGACTATACGTATACTTCAATTACTGCACAGCGTTCATGGGATAACACAGAATACCGCGAAGGCGACTTTACCTCTATTGCTGGCGACAGCAGTGAGCCGGTATTTGGCGCGCCGTTTCAGTTACATGATATTGGTGCACAGCAATGGGATCAGTTTTCACAAGAGTTTAGAGTTACATCAAACCTAGCTGGGCCATTTAATTATGTTGCCGGCTTATTTTATTGGAACATGGATTCACAACGTAACTTTACTCGCGATGCAAGTTGCCAAAATAATGGTGGCCAGCTTGATAGCGCAATGGCTTTTTACGCGCAAAATAACTTATCGGGCGCTGAGCTTGATACAGCACTTGCTGATTTAGAAGGTTACACACAAGGCCTAGGCGTTAGCTGTAACGCAAACGATATTGTATCGGCCACTGCTTTTATGAGTACAGAATTTAATAACTGGGCAGCCTTTGCCGATGGTACCTACGATTTATCTGAAGATTTACGCGTTTTATTTGGTATTCGTTACACCGACGATGAAGTGTCTTACACGCATCGCCGTGTAAGTAATGATGTATATGGCCGCACCGGTGTAGGCGTGCGCCCAGCAACACTTAATACAGATGATGAAGGCAAAGCCGAAGAAACCAACGTATCGGGTCGTCTAGGTATGCAATACGATTTAGGCGATGGCCAAATGGTATACGGTACTTACTCGCAAGGTTACAAAGGCCCAGGTTTTAATATTTATTATAACTTTAATCCAGATAACGACAGCCGCGAAATAGCACCTGAAGAGTCAGACGCTTATGAAATAGGCTACAAATACGCAAGCCGCGAATTTGTATTTAACATGGCTCTTTTCAGAACCGAAATTGAAGGCTTTCAAGCTAACAACTTTGACTGTTCAGACGGCACCTGTATTACCCGCTTAACCAATGCGGGCGATGTAAGTACACAAGGTGTTGAAGTTGACTTTATGTGGGCTGCAACAGAGTCGCTAACGCTTACCGGTGGTGTTGCTTACATTAAAGCCGAAATTGACGAGTTTAATTGTCCGGCAGAAGTAGCTGCGGGTTCGTGTACTGACCGCTCAGGTTTAGATGTACCATTTTCGCCAGATCTTAAATACTCACTAACGGCTGATTACTTTATTGAAACCGACCATGGTTTTAACGTACACATAAACAGCTCATACATTTACACCGATGAGCAATACTCAGACCTACCAGACAACGTAGGCGAATTTAATCCAGCTGCTTTATTACCAGATTACGGTATTTTAAATGCAAGTGTGGGTTTGTCGTTTAAAGATGACGCGTTTAGGGTATCGCTTATTGCTAAAAACTTAACCGACGAAAGCTACGTAACTACCTACAGTGGCGATAACTTCCGTTACCAAATACCGCGCGATGCAGAACGCTACTTTGGGGTATCGTTTAAAGCACGTTTTTAATATTTAAATAATTCCCTCAATAATTTCCCTTAAAAGCGCAACGTTTAACGCGTTGCGCTTTTTTTGTGACTTATTTTTGTAATAGTTTAGTCATCTTACTTTCATCAAAATTACCTTTATCAGTCACATCTGTTTTCTATAGTGCAGCGGTTGATCTTTTTTGTGTTTACACATTTCAAAAAATAACCACTAAACAATGGGAATTACGGATGAAAATTAAAAAAGTCGCTGCGGCAATCGCGCTAACATTTGCGTTTAGCGCAGTTAGCCATGCTGATGTACTACCGCAAAGCCAAAAAGACAGCAGCTGGTATAGCGCTGCGCAAACTAAACTAACAACAAAAACAGCACAAGCGCAGGCTACACAAGCCACTAAAGCTAAAAACGTTATTTTATTTGTGGGCGATGGCATGGGTATTTCTACACTTACCGCCGCGCGCATTTTACAAGGGCAGCGTAATAACCAATCTGGCGAAGAAGGTTATTTAAGCTTTGAAGAGTTCCCATACTCTGCACAAGTTAAAACGTATAACGTAGATGCTCAAACTCCCGACTCAGCAGGCACGATGACGGCTATTATTTCCGGTGTAAAAACCGATGTGGGCGTTATTGGTGTAGACGAAGATATTGAACGCGGCGTGTGTTCAACAGTGGCAGGTAACGAGCTAATTACCGCAACTGAATTGGCTGAAATTAAAGGGCTATCTACCGGTATTATTTCTACAGCACGCATTACTCATGCAACCCCTGCTGCCACATATGCTAAATCGGCTGACCGTAACTGGGAAGACGTATCAGATATGCCAGAAGATGCCGTAACGGGTGGCTGTGAAGACATTGCATCGCAACTGGTTAACTTTGAAAAAAACCTAGAAGCACGATTTGTAGGGACCGACGTAGACGGTCTTGATTTTGTAATGGGTGGCGGTCGTCGTCACTTTTTACCAAAAGACGAAACAGCTAACTCAATAGATGCAGTAAGTGCTATAGAAGGCGACCGCACTGACGAGCGCAACTTAGTAACTGAGTGGCAAACACAATACCCAGATGCCACATACGTAATGGATCAAACGGGCTTTGATGCAATAGCAGATGACGCCACTAAAGTATTTGGTTTATTTAACGAATCCCACATGCAGTACGAAGCTGACCGCGAAAATGACGTAGCGGGCGAGCCTTCACTTACCGATATGACCACTAAAGCAATTGAAGTGCTTGGTAAAAACGATAACGGATTTTTCTTAACGGTTGAGTCGGGTCGAATTGACCATGCGCACCACGCGGGTAATGCATACAATGCGCTTAACGACACCATTGAGTTTGCTAAAGCCGTACAAGCAGCGGTAGATAACACCAACCCAGAAGAAACCCTTATTTTAGTAACCGCCGATCACAGCCATGTATTTACTATTGCAGGCTACCCTAAGCGTGGTAATCCAATTTTAGGTCAAGTAGTTGCAGTAGGTGCAACAACACCAAGCCTAGCCGCCGACAATATGCCGTACACCACAGTAGGTTACGCAAATGGCTTAGGTTTTAGAAATCTAGGCGACGAGACTGATGCTGATGCAAGTTACACAAGTGCTGCTGTAGCAGGGCGTGTTGAGCTAAATGGCGTAGATACAACAACCCCAGGTTTTCACCAAGAAGCAACCGTACCAATGGGGTCAGAAACACACGCAGGTGAAGACATATCTTTGCATGCTAAAGGTCCTGGTGCTCAGCTAGCACAAGGCGTAATTGAACAAAACGTTGTATTTCATTTAATTAATCAAGCTCTTGAACTAACTCAGCAATAATGGCGGCTAACATGAACAAATTAACGGTACTTTCTTTGGCAGTAATGGTCGCGCTAGCAGGTTGCTCGAGTGACGATAACAAAAATGAAAACAATATTATCGCAGTAGATAACGCTATTGCAGTGGGCTCTGAGCCGTGTATTAATGGCGGTGTAGAGACGCAAGTAGGCGCAGATACCAATAATAACGACGTGCTAGATAGCGACGAAGTTAACTCAACTAATTTAATGTGTAATGCACCTGCAACGTCGTTAACAAGCGAGCAGTTAGCCTCGCTCACTAGTAATACGTGGTTTAGTGAAGCACAAACAAAATTAGGTGCTGCACAAACAGCCAGTAGTAACATTGTTACTGAATCAGGTAAGGCTAAAAACGTAATTTTATTTGTGGGCGATGGTATGGGTATTTCTACCATAACCGCAGCACGTATTTTAGCGGGTCAGTTAGAGGGCGAAATGGGTGAAGATCACCAGTTAAGCTTTGAAACTATGCCTTTTTCGGGCTTTGTAAAAACATACAACGTAGATGCGCAAACGCCAGATTCGGCAGGCACTATGACCGCAATGGCATCGGGTGTTAAAACCGACGCAGGCGTTATTGGTATTGATGAAGCGGTTGAACGTGGTAATTGTGCATCAGGCAAAGGGCACGAACTTGTTACCTCGTTAGAGCTTGCTGAAATTGCAGGTAAAGCAACAGGGATTATTTCTACAGCGCGTATTACTCACGCAACACCCGCTGCAACGTATGCTAAATCGGCAGAGCGTAACTGGGAAGATATCTCCGATATGCCAGAAAGTGCCGCAACGTGTGAAGACATTGCATCGCAACTGGTTAACTTTGAAGCCAACCTAGAAGCACGCTTTAGTGGTGTTGATGTAGACGGTATTGACGTAGTAATGGGCGGCGGTCGTCGTCACTTTTTACCAAAAGATGCCGCGTTTAATTCAGCCGATGCAGTAAGTGCTGTTGAAGGGGATCGTACAGATAACCGCGACTTAACCGCAGAGTGGAAAACGCAATATCCAAATGGCACGTACGTAATGGATCAAACCGGTTTTGATGCAATAAGTGACGACGCCACTAAAGTGTTTGGCTTATTTAACGAATCCCACATGCAGTACGAAGCTGACCGCGCAAACGATGTTGCAGGCGAACCTTCGCTTTCGCAAATGACCGAAAAAGCAATAAACGTACTTGATAACAACGAGCAAGGTTTTTTCTTAACGGTTGAGTCGGGTCGAATTGACCACGCGCATCATGCGGGTAACGCTTATAACGCGTTAAACGACACTATTGAGCTTGCCAAAGCCGTTAAAGTGGCGATGGAAAACACCAACCCAGAAGAAACATTAATAGTTGTAACTGCCGATCACAGCCATGTATTTACCATTGCCGGTTACCCTAAACGCGGTAACCCAATTTTAGGTAAAGTGGTTGCAGTGGGCGCTACTGAGCCAAGCTTAGCCGCCGACGATATGCCTTATACAACGGTTGGTTACACCAATGGTGGTGGCTTTAGAAACCTAGGTAGCGAGACTGATGCCGATGCAGGTTACGCCTTTGCACCAGTTACAGGGCGTGTTGATTTAACAGATGTTGATACAACCACACCTGGTTTTCATCAAGAAGCACTGGTACCAATGGGCTCAGAAACACATGCCGGTGAAGACGTAGGCGTTTATGCAATGGGACCAGGTGCACACTTGGTAACAGGCACAAACGAGCAAAGCTTTTTATTCCATGTAATGGACTTTGCAGCTGATTTTGTAAAAACTGCAGACGAAAAACTAGCGCAATAAATACCGGCTAGTTATAAATTTAGTTAAATATATCTAAATAAAAAACCCCGCCTACTTTGCGGGGTTTTTGTCATTAAACTGACATTTATAATCGTTATGTTATTGCCATAAACTTGAAATATAAATAAGAGATAGCTAAATGAAAAAAGCGTTATTAATAATTGCCACGCTTGTAAGTACAAGTAGCTTTGCCTCGCAGTGCGATATTGATGCCAAGCATTTAAAAGCCGATTATAAAATTACCAACAGCCATAAAGCACAGCAAAGTAATGAGTCACTTACCCTTTGGCGAAACGATCAGCAAGTAGCGCATCAACGCCAAGTAATTACCGAGCTTTGGCAACATTTAGCTAATAAGCAAATTCGCCCTATTCGTTATTTTAATGCCCAGCAACGCGGTATTGAATATCAGCCATCTGAGGTACGCGGCGTACAAAATTGGAGTGCTAAAAACCAGCTGGTGGATGCGCACTTAATAGAAAAAATGACGCTTTTAAACACCCAAGGCACAGGCTGCGATGAAGTAAAAAACTACGAACTTACTGAAGGTGACAACCAATTTAAACTCGCTTTATTTACGCAATCAAATTTGGTTAAAAGCTTTAGCGTAACCAATAAAAAAGCCCAAACGAACACCGTGCTTAGCCTTAATAATGTAAACAGTAATAAAGCAGAAATAACCGCGCAGTTTGCCAAATGGGATCGCTTTCAAACCACCGACTACGCCGACATTGGCGATAACGAAAACGACCCGTTTTTAGCTAAAATGATCAACCTTGGTTTTATAGAGCACAGCGCAACAGGATTTTATAACCAGCAGGGTGAAGCTATTGAAGGTGGACATCACCACTAGGTTTTAGATGTGTAGCTCATAGCTAAAAAATGACAAGGCTATGAGCTAAAAGTAGGTATTTAATAAGTTAGGTAATGGAAGCTACAACCATCAAAGTCCTATCATCAAGCTACTTTTCTCTTATTTCCCAAGCAGATCATCGTTTGTATAACATTTATAGTTGGTAAAAATTTATACTATTTGTTATTAATAGAAGTTCACACTATCGGGACGTTTTAGTGAAAATAAGGAAATGTCCTTTGGTAGAGCTGTTATATGCACAAGGAGTATTAGCATTGTTTAATAAATTAATTCCAATTTCACTAATCGTTTTATTATCAGCATGTGGTGCAACTCACCCACCCTCATACCAAAAAGACAGAGCACCCGAAAATAGAGATCAATATAGCGGTGCGGAAGGTATGACTCAGTATCAAAAAGACCAAAGTCACCTTATGAGTAAAGAATTATCTGATAAATGCAAAAAAGCTAAAATTGATCTGGTTATCGCAAAAACTAATGAAGACTCTAAAGAAATTCATAAACAAAATTCATTAATTAAGAGTACATGCGTATAACGGTTTTATTCCGAGTAGGGCAAAGTCATTCAAGAAAACTAAGTCTAACAAATAATAGGCGGCTACCTTGTAGCCGCCTATTATTTGGATCTTACCACTAAGAATTCAAACTCAACCGCCTAACACTACTCAAGATGAGCATCATCAGGCTTTTTAGGTTTACTCGCTACTTCTGTTAAGCCGTCTTCGCAATCGCCGCTGTCGCAGGTATTTAAATCGCTTTGTGCTTGTTTATCTTGTTGCAGTACTTGTTTTAAATCTTCCATGCGTTGGCGAACTGCTACGCCGTAGCTGGCGTCGTCTCCCCACAATGCAGCCAGTTGCAGTACTGCAGCGCGGTCGTGGTCTCTAAATAGCTTACCGGCGCGCTCTGCATCTTGTTTAGTGTTACCTAGTAACTCAAGTGCCTCTACGGCAAGGTTAATAGCTGAGTCGACTGTTTCGCGGTTAAACGCATCTACTTTTAAATTAAGTAACTGATACGCATGACGGCGGTCGATTGCGCGAGCAACTATTTTAAGCTGCGGGTAATTTTTATGCGCGAGCTTAATTATCTCAATGGTTTTATCGGGGTTATCGATTGCAATTACCAGCATTTGCGCAGTGTGCGCGCCTGCGGCTTCAAGGAGTTCTTGGCGTGCGGCATCGCCATAAAATACGGTATTGCCAAAACGGCGTAGTAATTCTATTTGGCTAGGGCTGTGATCAAGTACGGTAATTTCGTAGCCTTGCGCGTGCAGTAAACGCCCCATAATTTGGCCAAAACGTCCGTAGCCCGCAATAATTACGTGTTTAGCGGTGCTAATTTGCTCTGGCTTATCAAACTCAGGCAGAGCACTGCTGCTGCGTTTTTGTATTTGCTCATAAACCATAAGTAATAACGGCGCTATTAGCATTGATACCGCCACAACTAAGGTAACAAGGCTGGTTTGCTCGGGCGTTAAAATACTTAAGGTAGTGGTTACGCTTAAAAGTACAAAGGCAAACTCACCCCCTTGGGCAAGCGCTAAGGCAAATAATAACTGCTGTTTACTGTTAATTTTAAAGGTAACGGCAAGGGCAAATAAAATGCAGGCTTTAACTACAATAAGTAAAACCACTAAGCCTATAACGGTACTAAACTCGTTAAATAGCAGTTCAAAGTTAATTGATGCGCCAACAGTTATAAAAAACAATCCTAACAGTAAGCCTTTAAAGGGTTCTATATCGGCTTCTAATTCGTGTCTAAATTCGCTCTCGGCAAGTACAACGCCGGCTAAAAAAGTTCCCAAGGCAGGCGATAAACCAATACTTTGCATAACTAGCGCAATAGCGACCACTAAAAACAGTGCAAAAATAGTAAATATTTCACGCATGTGTGTTTGAGCAATGTATCTAAATAACGGCGCCGATACATATTTACCGCCGGCAATAATAGCGGCAATAACCGCAACCGATACACATACTTGTTGCCATACAGGCCAACTTGCAATAATCGAATCGCTGATTTCTTTTGTGCTAGTTTGCGGGGCAAATGCGAGCAGTGGCAATAGGGCTAAAATAGGAATAATTGCGATGTCTTGAAACAGCAATACCGAAAAAGCGTTTTGTCCGGCTTCTTGTTTTAGCCAGCCTTTTTCTTCAAGGCTTTGCAACACAATAGCCGTAGAGGAGAGCGCGAGCATTAAACCAATGGCGAGTGCGGTTTGCCAATGCATGGCAAAAAACCAATAACAAAATGCAAATATAGCCGCTGCCGATAACACAACCTGTAAGCCGCCAAGCCCTAAAATAGAGTGGCGTAATGTCCATAAACGCGAAGGTTGTAGTTCAAGGCCCACTAAAAACAGCATCATTACTACGCCAAATTCAGCGAAGTGCATTACATCGGTTTGATCGCCCACAACACCCAGCGCATAAGGGCCAATGAGTATGCCGGCAATTAAATAACCTAACACAGAGCCAAGTCCGACTCGTTTTGCAATAGGGACAGCTACAATGGCTGCTGCTAAGTAAATTAAAGCAATTTCTAACACGCGTTTATCCTAATAACATCAAGGCTTTTAGAATGGCTTAGCTGCTTATAAAATACAATGGATTATATGGCTCAAAGTTGCTTATTTATCAGTAGCTATAACACTAATAGTTATAACTACTGGGCTAAAAATAGCACTTTATGTTGAAGGGCTTGTTGGGGACTAAATATTACAAATACTTATAATTGCTGAGCTTGGTTGGCCTGAATCAGAATGGTAAATAGTAATGTTTGAGCTGATTGTATTTTCAACGCTTGTTTCAATTACTGTTACTTCAAATTCGGCTGATGCAGGTAGGTCGATATCCAATTCGCTATCGAGGTAAGTACTTCCGCTTTTTTGCAAAGTAAGTGGTTTGGTTTGATCAAAGCTAAATTGAAAGCTATCTGACGCTAAAAGTGTATCTACCATGTTAAAGCGTAGGTTAATGGTGTCGGGGCCTGAAAACTCAGCACACACAAATACCGAAACCTCAACAGCTTGTAAAACGGGCATGCTATTTTGGCCTATATCCACAGTAAAGTTGCTTTGCGTAATCGCTACAGAGTTGTATTCCCCAGCTGCAAGCCTTTGATCTGCTGTTGTTATCGTTATTTTTTCACCTTGCGCTAAATTAACCTCTTCATCAAAAAAGCCGTTTGTGTTGGTGCTGTACTGCTGTCCATTAATTGTTAGCTGTGCATTGCTTATAGCCGCTTTTTGCACATTAGTGAGTTGCCCTTTAATGCGACCGGTAAGTAGGGCAGAGCTGGTTACTGTAATTGAAAATTGCACACTTTTTGAAAAGCCATCAGCATCAGTTGCTATAAGGGTTAGCGTATAACTACCTGTCATATCGGCGATAAATTCGGTAATACTTTGGTTTGTATTGCTTAAGCTGGTGCTCGAGCCTGAAGGCGCTGATAGCGTCCAAGCGTAATCGAGAGAGGTTCCTTCTGGGTCGTAACTTTGGCTTACATCAAATTTAACTGCATTGCCCACTACATCGTAGCGTGATTGCTCCCCCGTGAAGCTAATTACTGGCAATGCGTTTTGTATTACATCAATTGTTAGGGTTTTTGTGTCAGAGAACTGCACGCCATCGTTAGTGCGTAACGAAATAACAACTTGCCCCTCTACTGATGCACTAAACGTTGGTTTTGATATTGTATTACTGCTAAGCGTTGCTTGGCTTTGCGACGAAATGATTTCCCATTGGTAGCTTAGTGGCTGGCCCTCTGGATCGTAACTAGTTGAGGCATCAAGTAAAACCTGTTCATCAACCGTTATGGAGGTTTCATAAGTTACCAAAGTAATAGGCTTTTTATTGCTACTGGCGTGCAGTACTGAGGTTGCTTGGTTTGAGCTTAATTGCCCATCAGACACTGTAAGCACCACAACGTAGTCGCCTTCTTTATCGGCAATAATAGAGGGCGTTGCTGATGTGTTGTTAGTGAGTTGCGATGCGCTATTTACAGGCTTGGCTTGTAACTGCCAGTTATAACTCAGCGTATCTCCGTCTGGGTCGCTACATTGTTGGCACTGCAAAGTGGTTGATTCGTTTAACGTAATATCACGTTCGGATTCAAGAGTTGCTATTGGGGCTTTATTGCTTGTGGTAACAGTTAAAGTAACTGATGCGGTATCGCTTTTGTTTTGTTGGTCGGTAACAGTGAGTGAAAGCGCGTAATCTCCAGCTGTTGACGCTGAAAACCCAGCGGTATGATTTTGCATGTTTGAAAGAGCTGGTGTGCTGCCCTGGGGTTTTGATGTAATTGCCCAGACATAACTAAGCGTATCGTTTTTATCGGGATCAGTACTTTGGTTACCATAAAGTGTAACAACTTCATTTGGGGCAATTGTTTTATTTTCTACGGTTATAACCGCTTGTGGCGATGAGTTAGAATTAAGTGATTCACTCTTTATGAGTACGACAGTGTTTGCTGTATCACCTTGTGAATTAGTAACGGTAAGCTCAATTTTAAACTCGCCTATTTCGTCGGCAACAAACTGGCTTTTTACTTGAGTCGCATTTTCAAGCGTTGCATTACTTGCTACAGGCTTGGTAATAAACTGCCATTTGTATTGATTAATGGCGCCGCTGGTTGTGCTACTTTGCGCGCCATTTAAAAGGACAACATCACCTTGCTTAACGGTTTGTGTGCTACCTGCGTTAGCAATTAGTTGGGTATTTGCAGTAACGGTGAATTGTTTTTGTGCCGGTGTGCTTGAAAGCTTGCCGTCACTCACGGTTAATACTAATTGGTACTCTTGTGCTTCAGATACTGAAAACTCAACGGTACTTTCATTATTAACCGTAATCGGTATTTCTACTTGTTCGTTTTTGCTGGTTAATTGCCATTGATAGGTGAGTGCATCGCCATCGGGGTCACTACTTTGTGCTGCGCTAAAAACGAGGGTGGTATTTACTTTAAATCCCGATTGCTCGGTGGTAATAACTGCAATAGGCTTTGTGTTAGTACTGACTGGTTTAGTTACTGTTTTGGAGTCTGAACCTCCAGAGCCACAAGCTACGAGGGTGAATAAAGCAGTAATTAAAATTAATAACTTCCATTTCATAATATTAATATCCTTTTAATAAGTTGAATATTAATATGTACCCAAATTAGCTATAAAGCAAAAAAATAAATCAAAATAGGTACTTTTTATATTATTTTAGGAAATAGTTAACGTGAAGCAGTGCTGCTTTTAAATAACTTATACTTTGAGAGGAGTGCTTTATGCCCAGATTGATAGGGCATAAAGTATATTAAATGGCAGTTGAATAACGCTTAAATAAAGTTAGTCAGCTACTTTTACTGAACCGCTAATATTATCGATACTTACATCGCCCGAGCCCGACTCAGTAATAGTCAGCCCTTTGGCATGGTTAACGCGAATATCACCCGAACCGTCTTCAATTGTTACGCTTGAACCAATATGCTCAATGACCATGTCGCCAGAGTTATCATCAACATTAACAGCACCGCTTATATGGCTTATCACTAAATCACCCGATCCATCTTCAACGTTTAGCGAACCGGTTATGTTGCTCACGTGCATTTCGCCAGAACCATCGTCAATAGTTGCATTGCCGCTTACGTTGTTTATATGAATACTGCCAGAGCCGTCGGTTAATTCTAAATTACCTGCGATGTTTTCAAGGGTTACTTCACCTGATCCATCGTCAACAGTTAGGTTTTTAGCACCGCTTATCGTTAAATCTCCTGAGCCGTCTTTTACATCAATATTGCTTTGCATAGCACTTATTAAAATGTCGCCAGAGCCATCATCAATATCTAAATTTAGATTACTTGGCACAGTAACCACTAAATTAATACTTGGAGATTGGCCACTGTAAAAGCTAATACCATTACGACTTTTATTTTGGGCAACAAGCTTTGCCTGTTTACCGTCTTGCTCGAGCGTTAGCTCGTATTCGTCTTCAATGTCGGCTGTGTAAATAGTGGCATCAACACTGATGCTGGTGGCCGTTTTTGAGCCTTTTATTTCAAGGCTACCTGCGCCGCTTAACACATTTAAATATTCTAAATTATTGCTTGGCAGTGATAGCTGTTTTGTTTGTTTTACTGAGGCAACGCTTGGCGATATATGAAATACACAGCCACTTAATAATAAAATGCCGCCAATAAGTGAAAGTGGTTTTGTAATGTTAGATACAGTTGATGAGCTCATGTTTAGTCCTTTGGTATTTATTGTTTGTATTTATATAAACAATATAGAGCAAAAATGAGGCCGAAATGTAAGCTGTTGTTTTGTATAGGGTGGTGGTTTTTTATGAAAGTTGAAATACTAATAAGTGGTTAAAATAACTAATTATTAATATAAAAGGATGCGTGATGCATCCTTTTATAATTGCTCTGCTTTTATTAGTAAACTAATTAAAAGCTGTAAGTAATATTACCGTATAAAAAGCGCCCGTCTAATCCGTAAGGTGCATACGGTGTGTACGGGAATATTTGGCCAAAGTCAGAATAACCAATGTTATCCACGGTTGCTTGTGGGTACTGATCGAATAAGTTGTTTGCGCCTATGGCAAATTTCCAATATTCGTCTGGACGGTATGCCACTTCTAGGTCGGTGATCCACTTAGGGTCTAAGTATTCATCGCGATCGGCTGTTGTTGATATATCAGCGACTTCACCATAACGTGTGGCACGAAGCGTAGTTTGCCATTCGTTAAAGTTCCACACTGCCGATAGGTTCCATTTGCTATCTGGTGTGCCTTCTTCAAAACGACCTACTTCACGACGCGCAAACACTACGTAGTCGTCACCTAGTGAGTTAAGCTCGCTTGGGTTGTCGTTTACGTGTGTTACTTCGGTGTCGTTAAAGTTAGCGGCTACGTTTAAACGTAAATCACCTAAGTTGTCTAAATCTAAGTTGTAAGTAGCAACTATATCTACACCTTGCGTGCGTGAGTCGATAGCGTTAGTAAAGTAACGTACGAGTTGCGTGTTTAATTCACCGGCATTTTGTAGTATTTCTACTACGGCATCGCCTTCTAGGTTTTCAGACAAAACAATACGGTCATCAATATCAATGCGATATGCATCAACCGTTAAGCTAAAGCTGCCTTGCGTGTAAATAAAGCCTGCTGTTACGTTTACTGACTCTTCAGCATCTAACGGCTGAGCACCTAGTGCTTGTGCTGCTGCAGAATCGGTAGGGAATAAACCAACCTCAAGTGGTTGGTTGTTTTCAAGTACGGTAGAGATTTGGCGGTACGAGCTTTGTGCTAATGATGGCGCACGGAAACCTGTGCTAATTGCACCACGTAGCGATAGGTTCTCGTTAATGCTGTAACGCGAAGCAAGCTTAGAGGTAAATGTGTCACCAAAGTCGCTGTAATCTTCATAACGGCCTGCTAAAACGACGTTCCAGTTTTCTGTTAAGTAAGTATCAAACTCAACAAATAAAGCGATGTTATGACGGCTTTCGTCAGTCGCACTTTCTGGTCCAAAGCCAGCGAGTACTTGCGCGCCACCGGCTGCAATTGGATTGCCGTCGCTATCAAGAGCAGTGATGTAAGACGCTTCTTCGCCTTCTTCTATTTTGTAGCTTTCGTGGCGGTATTCAGTACCTACGGTAAAAAATACGTCATCAGGTAAGCCTAAATCGAGAGTGGTATTGGCTGTTGCGTTTACTAAAAACTGATCGTAAACCAATGCACCGTTGTCAAATTCGGTTGGGCTGTCGGCACCTAGTGATGTGTTAATACTATTTACAACACCGAAACCAAAGTCGTTACGGCCGTAGTTGGTACTTACATCCCATGTCCAGTCGTTAGTTTCGCCTTGTAAGCCCAGTGCAAATGAGTAGTCTTGTACGTCAGTTTCAATTTGCGGCAAAAAGCCATCTGGGTATACTTCTAAAACATTACGCTTGTCTATTGCGCGGCGGTAAAAACCACCTGAATTACCTTCACGCTTTGAGTAGCTACCAAATGAATAAAGGTTTAAGCCGTTATCTAAATCGTAACCCATGTTGTAAAACAATGCGTAATCTTCAAGGTCGGCTTTACCAAAACGGTGGTTGTAACGATCGACAGTAAATTCGCGTGGGTCTAGGCTGCCGTCATCAAGTTTGGCGTATTGTGGACGCGGGTCAAAGCCTGAGCGTTGAGTTGAGTCGTTATCACGGTATTCAATTGATACGTTTACAAAGCCGTTATCAGATAACGCAAAACCAGAGTTTGCACTAACAGTGCGTGTTGCACCGTCGTTTACTTCTCTGTCGCCACCGGTATTAAAGGCTAAGTCGCCGTTTGCGTCTGCATAGGTGCTGTCTAGCTGAGATACACCAGCCATTTGAGTGTCGTATTTACCGTACGTTACGCTAACGCTACCGCCTTCTGAGGCATCTTTAAGTACAATGTTAATTACCCCAGCAATTGCATCAGAGCCGTACTGTGCGGCTGCACCGTCACGTAGTACTTCAACACGTTTAATTGCAGAGGTTGGAATCATGTTCAAATCAACAGCTGTAGAGCCTCGGCCAACAACGCCCGCTAAGTTTAATAGCGCACCAGCGTGGCGGCGCTTACCGTTTATAAGTACTAATGTGTGATCGGGTGCTAATCCACGTAAAACAGCTGGTTTTGCATGGTCAGTACCATCACCCATAGTGGCACTTGGGTAGTTAAAGCTAGGTACTTGGTTTGCTAGTATTTGGCTTATTTCTAGCTGACCCGTACTTTGCATATCACCGCTGGTAATAATGTCTACGGGTACCGTACTTTCGGCAATACTGCGTAAGCTTCTGCGAGTACCGGTAACCGAAATTACTTCGATATTCTTTTCTGCTTGATTATCTTGCTCTGCGGCAACGGCCATAGAGTAAGGAGTGCTAAGTGCAGTGGTAACGGCCAAGCTAAGTGCTAGTTTATTTGCAGATAAACGCTTAAAAGTCATTAATTGTTCCCCAAGAGCTGCTAGTCGAAAAGGAGCGCATCATATAGAAGCGACTACCCTAGTGCAAAGATAAAAACTATCTAAGATATTCTAAGTTGTTAACATATAAGGTCACTGTTTACGCGCGATATAGGCGTTTGGATCGTTGTAGTTGCAATCTTGTGTCGAATGGTTGCGAATTCAAGGGAATTTTAGATAAAAGTTAGTAAGACGTAAAAAGGCCAAGCAAATGCTTGGCCTTTCAATTTTTTAAATTTAGTGATTTAAATTATTCAGGGGCAACTTCAAGCGTTGTAAATAATGCATAACGTCCTGCATCTACGCCTTCTTCATTTACGGTAACCTTGTTAGAAGTTTCGATTAGGTATAGGCCTGCTTCTTTCCACGTAATTGTAAACATACCTTCTTTATCGGTCGTTACTTTTACTTCGCCACGGTCGTTACGGTAGCGTGTGTCGCCTTTTAAAATACTTACTTCAATGCCTTCACCAGCAGATTTACCATCTTGTAGTAATTGAAAACGTGCTTGCTCACCTACAAATAAATCGTTTGGATGCGTTGGACCGCTAAGCTCTAAGCCTAAACCTAACTGTGCAGGCTTTGAGGTGCCATTTCGGCTTACAAATGTATCTACTGTTGAAACAACCTTCGTTGTAGTTACATCTTTTGCATTGCTAGGTAACTCGGCGTCTGTTTTCTTACCAAATACGCGCTTGCGCTTACCTTCTTCGTTTTTATAGAAGGTCATGTACATTGGCTTTTGGGTCATTGCAATGTGGTAAGTACCTTGCTCTGTTAAGCTTACCGCAGCTGAGCTTTTACGTTTTAAGTAATAAGCACGGATGGTTTCAGATACTGGCTCACCATTAGGCGCAAGTGCCATTAATAATGTGTCGTCGTACTCGGCGCCTTTTTCTTTAGGTTTAAAGGCTTTGTCTGGTGCAAAAATTTCGTTTGAAATACTCGCGTCAATCATTACGTAATGCGCTTTATCGCCTGATAAAGATGTATGCGAAGGTAGTAACCAACGTCCGTGTGCACTTGCTGAAGTTGACACTAAAGCAGATAAGCTCAATGCGCCGATTAATGCAGTTTTTAATAAATTAATTTTCATTGTATTTCCTTAAATTCAAATAATTAAGTAGCAGCTACTTAGTGCTTACAGTGACGAAGCTTTGTGAAAACTCGTTTTTACCATCAATTGTAATTTTTCCCGACTTTGTTAAATCAAGCTCAACACGGGTGTAATCTCTGCCGCCTTCTTCGCGTACAACTTCAATATTTAGTAAGTATTTACCTGGTTTTACTGGGTTACCGTCTAAATCGTTACCTTGCCAATTTATAGTGTAAGTACCCGCGCGTTTTGTTGCGCCGCTAATGCCGTCAAAGTTGGCATCGCTTTTACCGGCTTTACGCCACCATTGGCGTAAGTCTTTAAACCATTCTGCTTTTTGTACCCAAAGTGCAAGCGTTGTAACGTGTTTGCGCTCTGGTGTTTCAAGCCAAACTGCAACGTATGGACGGTGATACGGTTGTACTTCTAAGTCGGGAAGCGTTAATTCAACCTCTAGCTGTGGTGTTTGCGCATGCGCCGTTGTTTGAAAAAACGCAGCTACGAGCAGTAATGCGGCGCTTATAAATAATTTAAATTTAACCATTAAGACACTCCTTTTATTTGTGGAACCCAACATAAATAAATAACCAGTGGAGTTGCGACTCCTAGTATGGTTATCCATATTCCTGCTAAGCGTTTTTTTCTATTTTGAAACAAAATAATCATGCCGGTGATGGCAAATAAAATCATTAGTACGGCAGATATATCAATCACCCAACTCCATACTTCACCGCTGTGGCGGCCTTTATGTAAGTCGCCAATGAGGCTTAAAAAGCCACCTGTTTGGTAATCAAGGTTTAACTCGCCAGTTGTAAAATCAAGCTCTGCGTAGGCAAACCCTGCAGGCAGTGGGTAGTCGAGCATGACAAGCGCGTCTTCTTTTTCCCACTCAATGCTTTTTACTTTTGTAAGTGCATATTGCTCGGCTAAGTAAGCTTCTATTTCTGGGTAAAGCGTTGGCAAGGTATTTAGCTGCTCATTTGCTTTGGTAACTAGCTCAGCTGGAATTACCGCCGTTACTTGACCGTTATTTTTATCGTTTTTAAGCCAATCAATATGGTTGAGCACTATGCCGCTAACGCAAAATAAAATAAGCAAAAAAAACAAAGCTGTAGAAATATAAATATGTAGAGCACGGCTTGTACTATACAAAGCCCGCTTATTAATAAACGACATAAAAACAGTAAATAAATTAAATTTACAACATGATAATGATTTGCATTAGCTATTACAAATTTACTTACTTATCTTTACATAAAAACTTTAAAACAAAGGTGGTATGCAGGTAAAAAATGAATATTTAATGCTTAGGGGGGCTGGAGGGTCTTAAAATAAGGTAAATCATTACCGATACTTCTATTACTGCAACGAGATAAATAACCCAAATAGGGGCGGCTGAATACAGTAAAAATATAAATCCAATTAACATGCCAATGACGGCGTAGCATTTGGCTTTAACAGGCACTACTTTATGAGCTTGCCACTGCTGCAGAGTTACACCGTAACGAGGGTGGTTTAACAGCCATTGTTCAAG
Source organism: Pseudoalteromonas sp. SWYJZ12 (assembly GCF_015864395.1). Classification (NCBI taxonomy): domain Bacteria; kingdom Pseudomonadati; phylum Pseudomonadota; class Gammaproteobacteria; order Alteromonadales; family Pseudoalteromonadaceae; genus Pseudoalteromonas; species Pseudoalteromonas sp. SWYJZ12. The sequence continues at coordinate 83,275 of NZ_JADYXH010000009.1, read as the reverse complement.
CGCGGGTGATGAGCGAGTAAAGCAGGTGAGCGCTAAAATAAAAAATATAGTGGTAGGCATGACCGGTAACACAATGCCAATAATACCCAAGGCTACAAGTATTAAGCCAAGCGCTTTAAACCATAAGTTTTTATAACAAATAAACACTGCTTTTATATTCACTTAGGCTCTTTTTAGGCGTGTTATGGTATCTCTAATTGTAGGCTAAATAGCTATTAATTCGAAGCTTAAAATCAATAAAAAAGGGCAAACTAAGTTTGCCCTTTTAAAAATAAATGCGGTTAACAGTTTAGAAGTAGTAACCAATATTTATGTTGAAGCGACGTTCTGTATCGCCATCACCAATAATTGTTCCGCCAATAAATGGCTGGTTACGTGCTTGAATAAAGTCGAAGTAACTAAAGAAACCACCTGCAGCAACACTCATACCTGTTACGTTCATCCATGTATCTGCGCTGTCGTCAGACTTGTCATAAATAATGCCGTAATCGTTGTAAAATTGAATGTCGGTAACTGGGCCCCAATCAAGCGAGTAATTATAAGCAACGTTAAAGTTAGTCATAGTTGCTTCGCTAGATACGGTATCGTAATAATTATATGCGCCAACAACAAAGCGGTCGTTACTGTCGTCTAGGTCGTAGTCGTATTCACCGTGTTGAAATTGGATATTCCAGTTGTTAATTGTGCTATCAACATGAAGTGCCCATGCACCGTAGTTACCTGCACGGTCGTTACCGTCATGTAAGCCACCACTTAATAGTGATACACCCACATCGGTAGTTACGTTTTTGCTGTGCTCAATTTGATAAGTTGCACGCCCTGCAAAGGTATTGTATTCACCTATGCGAGAGCCTGGAGCATCGTATGTACCTTCCTCTGCTGAACGACTACCAATAATGTCGTAAGAGTAACGATGGTTAATATCTGTTGAACTTTCTACTCCGCCACGTTCGTCATTTTTGAAAAAGCCTAGGTCTAGTTTCCAGTTATCTTTAAGTTTACGTTTTACTACTACACCTAAGTCAAAATCGTCTTCTAGACCTACGTAATAATTAGTACTGAAAAAGTAGCTGTGTGAGTTGTATGGGCCATTACCAAAAGGCACGGGTGCAATACCTGCTTGTCCTTCCCAGCCATCTGCAAACTCGTAACCTAAGTAAGCATACTTAACAACGGTCATGTAATCGTAAAAACGTATTTCGCCGTTAAGTGAAATATCGTTAATCTCACCAGATACATTTATACGGAAAATATCAAAATCAAAATCGCCACCGCGATCTTGGGTATCTTCATCGTATGTGTTGGTGCTGTAATTAAAGCGTATTGCTCCACCAACTTTAATGCCTTCATCTTTTTTCTCAGGTTCAGCTGCGGCAACTTCAACTACTTTTTGATCAGATTTTTTACTGATGTTTGCAACTTGTTGTTCGTGCTGCTTATTAATTTGCTGTTGTTTTGTTTTTTCATCAGCTAACTTATTTTCAAGCAATTGCATTTGTTGCTTTAGCTGTTTAAGTTGGCTTTGTAGTGTGTCTAGATCATCAGACGCATAAGAAGTGCTTGTAACACCACCTAGGACTAGTGCTAGTGTTAATTTTGAGAGTTTAGTCATAATAGCCGCTCTGCTTGTGATTAAAAAATAAAAAATTCAAGACGTCAAAAAACGCCTTACGTTTAGAGTAAGTACAAAACTATGTATTTTTTTTATTGTTTATTCTTTAGGAGCTTGAGTAAGTGCACCAACTTCTAGAAGGGGCGATGCATCTAATTTATCTGCATCCATCATCGCGGCTACACGCTGCATTGATGAGAGTAAAAGGCTCTGTTCCCACTCAGCAAGCGCAGAAAACTTTTCAATAAAGTGTTCTTGCAATGGCTGAGGTGCTTTATCAAGTAACTCTTTTCCTTTCTCGGTGAGGTATAAGCTCACTCTGCGTTTATCCATTTGACTGCGTACGCGTGTTACTAAGTTTCTGCTTTCTATTCTGTCGAGAATATTGGTGACCGTTGCTGGGCTTAAATTTACATTTTGAGCAATACGGCTCGCCGTTATTCCATCGGTTTTTTTAACTTCTTGCATTATAAGCAATTGTGGGCCAGTTAAACCCGAAGTTTTATTTAGCTGCTTAGAATGTAAATCAATCGCGCGGATCACTTTACGTAAAGAAACCAATAACTCGTCATATTTTTGCATTTGCTTATCTCATCGATGGGGCGGTAGTTTGCCGTAATCGCGAAATGTTACACATCAAATAAATTGAATTCAAACAATATATTGCACATTAGGCCGCTTTTGTTGGTTTTTAATAGTTAGAGCAGTAACTAATGTAAAATTATATTGTTTAAATTATAGTAAATTTTCTTAGCATCTTGTGTGCATTAAGTTGCGCACAGTACGTATGTTGTGAATAATTGGCAAGTCTTATTGTATAGACTTTAGTATTATTCATTTACAGCTGTTAGTACAAAGTAATTGTTTGTGAGTTTACTGTATATGTATTAATCGGCAATGAACAAATTCAGCAATCAATATTTAATATCAATAGCGTATACTTTAAGCATGCATTATTGTTTCTGCACAAATATTAAAAATCTTTAGTATCAGTATTATAGGGGAAGGTATGAAATTATCGCTATCAGTTAGCATTGAGCAAAGCGAAACCGGTCTTGAGTTTATTAAAATAGCTAGCTCAAAGTGCGATGCAAAAATATTTTTGCAAGGAGGGCAAATTACCGAGTTTACCCCTAAAAATAACAAGCCACTTATATGGGTATCACAAGATGAAATCTATCAAGAAGGAGCAAGTATTCGAGGTGGTATTCCTATTTGTTGGCCGTGGTTTGGTACACACGCTAATGATGGCTGGCCTGCCCATGGTTTTGCGCGCACAAGCGTGTGGCAAGCTGATGAAGTACACGAATCTGATGAGCAAATTACAGTTAGTTTAAAGCTACCCATGAAGCTTGTTAATACAACGTATTGGCCACATCAGTCAGCATTAAAAGTTGAGTTTGTATTAAGCGATAAATTACAGGTTCGCTTAACGACCACTAACTTAGGGAGTGCGCCATTTAGCTTTACTCAAGCGCTGCATACCTATTTTCCTACATCAGACATTACAAATACCCATGTAGATGGTTTACAAGGCGCGCAATATATTGAGTTTAGTGAAGGGCCATTTGTACAAAATGATGTTGTAAGCTTCAATCGCGAAACCGACATGGTTTATACACAAGCAAATACAATGCAAACTATTAAAACGCCAGAAGGTGTTATTAATGTGAGCCGCGAAAACTCAAGTTCGTGTGTACTGTGGAACCCATGGATAGAAAAATCAAAACGCTTATCTAACTTTGCTGATGATGAATATAAAACAATGCTCTGCTTAGAGGCTGCTAATGTACTGACAGATAAAGTAACGCTTGAGCCAAAACAAAGCCACACCTTAATAACCACCATTAGTTGGTAAGCTAGTCATAATTAAAAGCAGGAATAGGGACAAATAGTGTTTAACAATCAACAAATAATGGGTTTACCAAAGCATAGTGATATTAGCTTTAAGCCATTGGCTGATAGAGCCTTATTACATACACAGCTTAGCTCGCTTCTGTTTTATATACCGCTAATTGGAGCGCTTATTGCTGTTTGTTATTTTAATGAAGCCTTTGCTAATAATGCACAAACGTATTTGCTAATTGGTATGCCAATTTTGGTGGCCGTATCTATGGCGTACAACATAATAAGTGTGAGGTTACGAGGTTTTGCAGTGCGAAATCATGACATTGCTTTTAAAAAAGGCGTTATTTGGCAACAAGTGACGGTATTACCTTTAGCGCGTGTACAGCATATGGAAATACACCAAGGGCCAATAGAGCGAAAACTTAGCCTTGCGAGTATTAAATTATTTAGCGCTGGCGGTGTAAGTGCCGATTTACAAATTAGTGGGCTAACCCATGATGATTGTAAAAATATGCGCCAATTTGTACAAAACTACCGCCAAGACGACGCAACTACTCAGGCAGCTTTAGTCGATGAGTAATACAACTATCGAAGATAAAGCGAGCCCTATTTACTGGCAGAAAGTATCGCCCTGGGCGCTTTTATACTTTGTTGTGCACTTTAGTGTGCGCTTTGTAAAAGATGGCCTTTTAAACTTACTACCTATGCTTGTCGTGTTTGTTACTCAAGTAGAAAATAAGTTGTTTTGGGCGCAGGTTGCAGGTGGGATTGCGCTAATTTCGTTGCTTATTTACTCATTTTTATATTATTTAAATTTTAAGTTTTGTATTAGTAGCGACAACGAAATATTGCTTAACAAAGGTGTATTTAAAAAAGAGCGACTTACGCTTAAATTTGGCCGTGTGCAAAACGTTAATATTGCCGAGCCATTTTATTTTACCCCCGTAAACTTAGTTAATTGTATTTTTGATGCAGCTGGCAGTGTGTCGCAAGAAGTTGTTTTACCTGGCGTCACTAAAGATTACGCACAGCAAATGCGTAAACAAATATTTGATTTTAAAGCGCAGCAACAGCAAGAAATACAAAATACTGAACAAAGCGAAACAGACATTATCGAAAACAGCCTAAGTATTAGCAATAAAGAAATAGCTAAATTTGGTTTAATGTCGAATATGGCTATTTTAGCAATCGCTGCTTTTGCCCCTTTTATAAACTTGATTATCGATTTTTTAGAGAAGCAAATTATTGCGAAAGTAGAAGGCTTTTACCAACAAGAGCTTGGTATGCTGGCCAGTGCTGCTACCTTTGCGATGATCACCTTAATTGTTTTGTTAGTTTTGGTGGCTGTAATGCTATCGGTGACTATGTCGCTTATTCGTTTTTATAACTTTGAGCTTTATTTTAAAGGTCAAAAATTTAAACGTATTGCTGGCTTGTTAGAGCGCCATCAGCTTTCAATGAGCATGGATAAAGTGCAATCTATTGTTATTAAGCAAAACCTAATGGGGCGATTACTAAAGCGATTTACCGTTGAGTGCTTGCAAGCAAGTAGCGGCGGAATAGCAGCCGGTGTTGCGGCTAAAAAAAATAAACAAACCTTAGTATTACCTGTATTAAATAGCGAACAAGTTGATAGTGTATGCCAATGGATTTACCCGTGGTTTAATAGTAAAAAACTCGCTTTTAAGCGCGCAGAGCGAGCGCTTTTGTATAAAAATTTAGGCTTTTATTCACTGTTACCCAGTGTATTAGTGTTTGGCTTTTGTTTTATTGCTGATATTAATACTTTGATTAGCCTTGGTGTTTTGGTGGTGTTTTCTGGCTTGGTAACTTTGTCGTATCAGCGTTATGGTTATTACATGCATGAGGATAATGGCCGATTTTATATGGTTGTACGCAAAGGTATGATTGGCGTTCATTACCGTGTTTTTGAGCTTTATAAAGCGCAAAGTGCACGCAGTATAAGTACATACTTAATGAGAAAATCAGGCTTAAAAAGCCTGTATATACAACTTGCTTCAGGCTTTGCATTTATGCCCTACATAAAGCAGCAAGATGCTGACTTTATTATTGATTTTACAATTAAGCAGATTGAGTCAGATACTCGCAGCTGGATGTAAACTCCCCTAGTAAAACATGTGTAAATACACATTTGCACATGCTTTATTACACTTTCTTACTGCCCATGAAAGACATTTAATAATACCCTAGATGGTATTAAGGAATTCTTTTAGGGACGCTCATGAAAAAAACACTTATCGCATCAGCTTTATTACTAGCAGCACCAAGCTTTGCAGCCGATTGGCAAACTATTCATACCGAACACTTTAATATTCACTACAGTATTGAGCATGCTGATTTTGCTAAGTCAACTGCAACAGAGCTTGAAATAGTACGCACCAAAGTGCTTGAGCAGCAAAACAGAGCACTTGATAAAACAGTTGATGTAGTGGTGTTTGACCCCCTAAATGCAGCAAATGGCTTTGCGCTACCTACCTCAAGTAACCCTGTAATGGCACTTTTTACAACCCCACCACAATCCGACACAGTTATATCAAACAGCGCTGGCTGGCAGCAGTTGCTTGTGTTGCATGAATATATTCACTTAGTGCACTTAGCACAGCCTACACGCAATCACTGGCAGCAGAAAGTACGTGGTATATGGGATTTATACGACTTAACCTACAGTGATACGCCGCGCTGGGTAGCCGAAGGTTATGCCACATTGATTGAGTCTAAAATGACGGGTCGTGGACGTTTGTTTGATAACTACTCAGAGTCAATACTGCGAGAATTTGCTCAACAGGGCGCACTGCCAACCTATGGGCAGTTAAATGGCGAGCAGGGCTTTATGGGAGGCTCAATGGCGTATTTAATGGGTAGTCGCTTTTTAAATTGGTTAGAGAAAAACTATTCAGAACAAACACTCGATAGTGTTTGGACGCGAATGCAAGGCGTAAAAACGCGGAATTTTGATGAGGCATTTAGCGGTGTGTTTGGGCAAAGTGCAGCCAAGCTATATCGCCGATTTATAGCTGAATATACCTATAAAGCAATGCAAATAGAGCAAGGGGAGCCGTTACTTAATAGTGAACTTTGGCTTGAGCTTAACTTATATGCAAGTAACCCAGTACTTTCAAAAGATGGTAGTAAAATTGCGATTGTTGAGCGAGATAAAGAGAGTAATACCAAGCTTATAATTTATAGCTCGGATGACAACATTAAAGCGCAAGAAGAGTTTACTAAAGCGCAAAAAGAGCTACTCGAAAACGATGCACAAGATATTCCCGATACAGCGCCCAGTGTGTTTAAGCGCGAACAAAAACAAGTGCTTAATCAAATTAACCGAGCTGGTATTGCAAACCCTCAATGGGTAAATAACACAACGTTATATTTTAATGCGTACAGCAATGAAGAGTCGGGTATTTATAACAAAGTGTCTGACATATTTAGCTATAACACTGACACTGGAAATATTACACAACTTACCGAACTTGCTGGTATACGACGATTTAGCGTAACCAGTAACGGCGAAACCTTGTATGGCGAGCAAATAAGAGATGGCTACTCTGAATTAGTAAAGGTTGATCTCAATACGCAAACCATCACACCATTATTTACAAAAAGCCTTGAGACAACTTACGATTACCCAATACTCAGTCCTGATGAAACTAAATTAGCTTATTTATCAACGTCATTAAATGAAAATTGGCAATTGTATATACAAGGTATAAACGGCGAACAACAGCTGTCAGTACCTATGCCAAACGGGTATCAATATTTAAGTCAGCCAAGCTTTAGCCATAATGGCGAGTCACTTTATTTTGTTGCAGGTTTAAATAGCGCCACCGATATTTATAACTACAACATAGAGAGTAAAACACTCACCAAGTTAACCCAAGGGCAAGAGGCCGTTGCCCACCCAATTGAAATGGCTGATGGCTCGTTACTCTATTTTTCGATAACTGCAGATGGGCCAAATGTAAAAACACTGCCAAAAGCTATAAAAAGCACTGTAGTTACTGAGTTTGCAGCTAACAAAAAAGCACCGCTGCTAATAGTAAACGAACATACACTTCCAAAAGCTAAAATATATAAGCACGAGACTACAGAGCAAACAAATTACAACGTGCTCGACCAGCACGCTACTTTCGCGATTGGCTCTCAATATTATTCGGCTTCTACCAGTTTGTTAGATTTAAGCATTAAAAGTAGCGACTTATTAAAGCAGCTCGACTTACAAGCGGGTTATAGCACTGATTTACACGATGGGGCATTGCACGGTGGTTATGTGCAGGCAAAATATAATGCGCTTGATGTAAAACTGAAACTTGCACTGTTTGACTACAATTTAGATACATCGCGCCAGTCTCAGCAAAGTCTAAGTGCAGACATGGATGCCCGTGGTGGTTTTGCCGCAATAAGTTACCCCGTTAAATTTGGGCAGTTAAGTTTAATGCCAGAGCTTGCCTACAATTACACTGATTATAAGCAAAGCCATAAAAGTTGGACGCGTTTAGGTATTGCTCAAAATTGGCAATATGATCGTCAAGACTTTGCTATAGGCCAAAGTATTTATGCGAGTTGGTACGATGGCAGTAGCAAAAGTAATAATTGGCAAGGTTATGATTTAGCCGCCAAAATTTTTGGTAAAGCGTTTGGTATTCCTCTTTATGCAAACTTTGATCAAAAGCAACGTGACGACAGCAGCCTTGCATTAGGTGGCTTTAGCTCAAATCTTATTAATCAGCAGCAAAATAGTGAATATGTACTTTCATCTGAGCTGCCTTTTTACAGTGCAACTGCAAAGCGCTATCAAGGCTACGGTGGCGGCTTTAGCTTTAAAGAAGGCATGCCGTGGCTTTATTATAAGCAACATCAACTCGACGACACCGTATACGCACAAAGCTACGGCTTAAAATACCAAGGTGACTTTAGTTTTGGAATGGGGCCAGCAGGTGTAAACGATTTAACGTTTAATATGGGACTGTCGCGAGTAGAAGGCGACAGTTTTGAAGATGAAATGCGAGCGTGGCTGAGCTTTTATTATTCGTTATAAATATTAATTGGCTAAGTTACTTATCCATCTGCAAGGATAGTAACTTAGCTTGATATACATCGAGTTTTTGATTATCACGTTCTAGTTCAATTGCTTTCTCAAGTAAGGTTTGTGTTTGTTTAATATTACCTTGTTGATAGCGAACTTTTGCGAGTTCCAAGTATAGCTCAGCAATGTAAGGCGCTTTAGTAATCGCTTGTTCAAGGTGTGCTTTAGCCTGATGAGCGTGGCCAGCTTGTAAGTTGTTTTTAGCGATCACTAGTAATTCGTATGGGTCTTTTTCTTTATTAACTAATTGTGAGGTGAGCTCTTTAACAAGCTCTTTGTCGCCTAACTTTTTAGCTAAAAGCTGATAGTTGCTGATTAAATTAATGCTTATTTCGTTATTACTAAGTGCTGCTTGATAGATGTTTTTAGCGCTTTGTAAATCACCAGCTCGGCGATGTAAAATGCCAGCTATATTAAATAATTCAGGATCATTGGGGGTGTATTTGTTTGCTTGTAAAATAAGTGAGTAAGCAATATCCAGCTGTTTGTCTGCTAGCGCTGTTGCAGCTAAATTACTGTAAAACTTAGAAACTAAATCGTTATAGTCTGCGCTGCTTGAATAAAAACTGCGACGGGTAGGGAAGTAATCAATTAAGGTGCCCGCTCTGAAAAATTCAACAATATTATCATCTTTTTTCTCTACTTTTGGGGCGTATACTCTTGTTCTAAAGTGGCTTGCTACATAAACAACATTATTTTCTTTTGCGTATATGGGCTTACTTGTAACTTCTTGAAAGCTTGTTTCTAACCCAAGAGCTTGTGCATAGCTTTGTGTTAAAACAGCTAAGCTAATACAGTTGCCTTGCGAAAGTTTTAAGGCTTGGGCTGAAGTAAGTGTATCGCCGTGGTATTTAAAGTTAGCTAAGTTGCTTTCGAGGTAGTTGTAAATTATGCGGTCATCACGGATTTCAGACTGTTTTTGTTTTTCGGCATAAGCTAAAAATTTTTCTTTTTCAGCATTTGGCAGCTCGAAAATACTGTACTCAGAAGGAGTGTCGAGTTTATTAAACAAAGAATGGTTTAATAGTTGTTCAAGCCCTACTTGTTGTTCTACTTGCTGAACCTTGGTTGTGTTACATCCAACTAAATATAAAAAAGTAATACAGACTGCTATTTTATAAAACATCATAAACCCACTCCATTGTTAAATTTTACATTACAATGTGGTGGGTTTTTAATCAAGCACTTGCTGTGCTGCGTTTACTTGAGCGATTTTTTTGTGATTGTTTTTTACGTTTACGGCGGGTAAACCACAAGTAAAAACCAGTACCTGCTAGCCACACTGGGCTTAAACCAATAACACACCACAGTATTTTACTTATTAGCCCTGCAAAGTAGCCAAAATGAAGTTTTCTAAAACTATCAATTACCTGCCAGCCAACGCCTACTTCGCGAATATCCCAGTTAGCTATGTGCTCGCCTGTTAGCTTGTTATAGCTAACCGTATTGGCATACTCACTAGCAAGTGGGTTGGCGGTATCGACTTCGCCGAATAAGGTAATGTTTTCGTCAGGCTCGAGTGGCATAACTAAGAACGTACCGTTAAAAGTGGGGATTTGCTTTTTACTGTCATCAAGTATGCGTTGAAACGAAATATCGCTACTGTGTAGGTTTTTGGTTAGTACAAAGTGCTCTTCCTCTGCGTGTTCAATAACTTCGTGATACCACACCGCCCAGTTAAAGTAGCCACCTGTGATAGCTAAAATAATAATGATGGGAGATCCTATAACCCCCGTCATTTTATGAATGTCGCTAAGTACAATTTGCAGTGTTGCACGCCAGCGCACACTAAATAGACGCTGCCAAAATTTACGATAAATAATAAGCCCAGTAATACCTAATACCAATAAAAACAGAGCAAAAAAGAAGCCTAGTACAGTGCCTGTTTGCCCTGGCAGGTTTTTAAAGTCGTTCAGTAAAAAAGTGTAATGTAGTTCTAAAAACCAATCGGTAAAATAATGGCTGGTACCAACAGGTTCAGACAAAATGTCACCCGTATACTGGTTTAAATGAAACTTATACCATTGCTCTGTGCCGCGTTTGACTAAGTAAACCCGATCAGCTGTATCATCGTTAAATATTTCCCAACTACCTACTACATATTCAGGGTAAGCATGCTCTGTTTTGGCAATTAACGTGTCGATTGGCATGCGCTCTGGCAGTGCATTTACAACAAAGTGGCTGCTTGGCATAAGTAAGCCATCTATTTCACTTTTAAAAACTAATACGCTCCCTGTAATACTAATAACAATCAATGGAATGATAGCTATTAGAGCGATCCAGCTGTGAATTTTAAAAAGAGTTTTTCTCATAGGTAGTTTTATATACAGCAGCTAATGACTTGCGCATGATAACAACTATCATTTTTATTTAATAGTTTGGCGGTGAGGCTTTCTATTAAACCGGTAAACCGTGAACTTAATTCTACGGTTTTTGTATACCTAGCTTGCCAGTACCTAAAACAAGAATGTCTTATTTAGTTGAGTTAAATTTACGCGGCTCTACAATGCCGCGCTCATAGTAAAAGCCTTTTAAAACAAATGTTTATTAAATGTTTTTATTTCCGTGTTTAATTAACATTTATATAACGATCGAGGTTGCTTTGGCGCATTATTTGCCTATATTGTCTTCATTTATTCTGGTTTTTAGTTTTTTACCATTACTAAACAAAATTCGAAAAAATCGTAGTGTTTCAGGTTTATCACTATTGATGATGACGTTTGGGTTAGCACAAAGCCTTTATTTTATAACCTACAATATTTATTTTGAGCGTTTTTATATTGCGTTACCATTTATTGTAACCGGTGCGTTAAGCGGACTTATTTTGTATTTTTTTGCACGTTATAACGCAGCTAAACGAGAACGGGTACAGTTGTTTACTATGCTAGGTTTTTCGTTACTGCCTTTTTCACTACTTTTGAATTCAAGCCTCGATACTGCAACGGTATTAAGCGCTTTAACGTATGTTGGCCTTGTGATGAGTTCGGTACGTGTTATGCCACAAACTTATAAAACATTGCGTACGGGTAATGTAAGTAATTTAAGCGCGCGCTACTTTAGCTTGCAGTTTATTGCTGGTATTTGCGGCTTAGTTGTTGAGCTTACAACAGCGGCTCCAAGCACGGCGCACCTACTTATGTTTATTATGCTGCTGCTTACCAATGCTGTGCAATTTGGTTGTATGCAATATTATAGAATGCGGCCTGTAATGGCTTAAAAACAAGCTACTTAAGTTCCTATTTAGCCTAATTTATGGCAAATTACTTTATCTAATAAAAGGATAAAGTATGAATTGGAATCAGTTTGGCTATATTTGCCGTGTTAATAGCTCTAAAACACTAAGTACAGAGCAAAAAGATGAGCTGAGTACACCGCCCCATTTAAATATGCATGCCAATAGCGGGTCGCATAGTAAATTAGCGCATAATCTGGCGACGCAAATTGCATCTCAAGATGAGGCAACATCGCAAAAGCAAGCTACGTATTATCAATGTTTACCGGAATTAGTTAACGAATTTAAGTTTGAGCACAAGGGCTGGCTTAGTTACTTAACCATTGTATTTGTTATTTATGTTTTATCCTCTTTGTTGTATCAGTCTTTTGTTGTGCCTACTTTTGTAGAGATATATAGCAAGCATACAGTTTCTTTAAATCATGTATTTGATGATTATTTTACGTACTGGTATGTACCAATTATTTTACTCGTTTTATTGCTGAGTGTTATTTTTACCGTTATTTTAAAGCTAAAAAATGTAAGTGCTCTCACAGAGCTAAAGCCTTTTTCGGGTTTATTTAAATTTCTTATTCCTCGTCAATTAATTAATGAGCATAACTCTTTAATTACCACGCTATTATTTCCAAGTAATCATAAAGAAGGTGTTAAAGCTTCTACACCCCAAACCGAGCACTTAGCTCAATGCGAGCTGCTAGGTTTAGAAACCCAAGAAGAATTTAAAGCGCTACTAAAGCTGCAGCTAAAGTTACTTAATACACATATTAAAAGCTTTATAAGTAAGCTCGTTATTGTTTATGGTTTGGTTATTGTTGTGTCTATTTGCTTATTTGTGAAAGCGGCTTATCAACCACTATTTATGCTAGGAGAAGTGCTATGAGAACAAAAGGATTTACGTTAATAGAGTTGATGGTGGTGGTGTCCATTATTGGTATTTTAGCTGCGGTTGCGCTACCTCAATACAGTAAGTATATACAACGAGCAGAACTTGTTGACCCGCTTGCAATGGCTGCTGCCATTAGAGAAGACGTTACGGTTTATTATCTTGAAAACAGGCGTTTTCCAGCAAGTAATGAACAAGCAGGTGTACCTGCAAGTAAATTTTTGATTGGTAATCGGGTAACGGGTATTACAGTTGATAATGGTGCTATTCATATTAGTTTGGGTAATAAAGCTTCACAGCTTTTGCAAAATACAGTTTTAACATTCAGACCCGCAGTTGTAACGGGAAGCCCTACAAGCCCGATTGCGTGGTTATGTGGGTTTGACGAACCGGTAACTGGCATGCAAGCGGTTGGCGAAAATAAAACAACAGTACCAAAAGAAATTTTACCTTCAGCGTGTATATAAAATAGTTTAGGGGATTAAAGTGCAATTAGCTATTCATCAAATTGATGCGTTTACGAATGAGTTATTTAAAGGTAATTATGCGGCAGTGATCCCACTAGAATCGTGGTTAAGTGACGATTTAATGCTAAAGATTGGCGCTGAGAATAACGTATCTGAAACTGCTTTTACCTGCCTGCAAGACGATGGAAGTTTTGTTATTCGCTGGTTTTCGCCGTTAATGGAAATCGATTTTTGTGGTCACGCCACACTTGCGGCTGCCTATGTTTTAAGTGAAGAGCATAACATATCGCAAATTCGCTTTATTGCTGATGCGGTGGGCGAGCTAATCGTTAATAAAAACGCTGATGGCAGCTTTGCAATGACCTTTCCAAAACAAGCACCGGTTGAAGTGCAAAATGTGCCGCAGCAACTGCTTGATGGCCTGTCTATACAACCGAGTAAAGTGCTTAAAAATCGACAAGCCTACTTTGTTATTTATGAAAACGCCGATCAAATACTTGAATTAAAAACTAGCTCAGAGCTTTTAAAAACGCTTTATCCACTTGATGTAGTGGCCACTGCTGCAAGTGCTGAATATGATTTTATATCTCGTTATTTTTGGCCTGCAAGCGGTGGCGACGAAGATTATGTAACAGGCTCTATTCATACTGGTTTGGCACCTTACTGGGCGCAGCAATTGGGTAAAACTACGTTAACTGCTTATCAGGCTTCAAGCAGAGGCGGGTATTTACTATGTGAAGTGGGTGATACAACCGTCACCTTAACGGGGCATGCTGTAAGGTATTTAAAAGGCACTATTTATATTTAATTAGGAGCTTTATATTTGACAAGGAACAAGGTTTAATTATTCATTTCAAAATCATACCAACTGCTTGTTTTTTATTATTATACTAGTCGTTTTCTTAAGCTACTTCCTTTATTTTATCTATTAATATACGCACTTGTAACAGTTGCTTACAAATGTCACCTTAATGTTTCATATGGCTCTGGTATTATGACGTTAATAGAATTTTGAGGATAATAGGATATGCAAACAAATTCACTTAGATGGGTTTTTCCATTTGTAGCGCTAGTTGTTGGTGTTGTTGGCTTTATGGGAATAAATGCCATTGCACAAGAGCCAGAAAAAAAAGAAGTAATTGATACTCGTCCAACAGTGCAAGTTGAGCCAGTGGCTGCAAACGATCATCAAGTTATTATTAATAGCTACGGTGAAGTAAAGCCTCTTGAAAGTACACAGCTTTCGGCGCAGGTGTCGGGTGAAGTGTTAAGTTGGCATCCTAATTTTGTAGCCGGCGGCATCGTTGCTCGCGGTGAAACGTTATTCACTATCGAAAAAGACAACTACGAAGCAGCAGTACTTGTTGCAGAGGCAGAAATTGCTCGTGCCCAAGCAGGCTTAATTGAAGAACAGGCCCAAGCTCAAGTAGCCGCAGATGAAGCAAAGCGTTTTCCAAGTAAAGCGCGTACCGACTTATTTTTACGTAAGCCTCAAGTGTTAAGTGCACAGGCATCTGTAAAGTCGGCGCAAGCTGCATTAAAACGTGCACAACGTGACTTAGATAATTGTGAAGTAACAGCCCCTTATGATGCATTGGTTATTAGCCGAAATGTAGGTGTTGGTCAGTTTGTCACTATGGGTTCGCAAGTTGCTGAGCTCAATAATATTGAAACTGCTGAAGTGATTATTCCTATCGCAGGGTTCGATAGCGTTTTTTTGCCAGAGCGTATTAAAGGTATTACCGCAACGATTATTCAAAAAGGCCTAAACAGCTTTACCCGAGAAGGTGTAATTGACCGCGACCTAGGGATTGTTGATAACGCTACGCGTATGAGCAGTTTAGTAGTGCGTATAGAAGACCCATACGGTCTTAAAAACATACAACCAGCCATTAAGTTTGGTAGCTACGTACAGGTAAATTTTGCAGGTGCAATGCTTAATAATATTTACCGTTTACCGCAAGCTTTGGTTAACAACCAAACTGTGTGGGTAGTAAACGAAAATCAAGAACTAGAGCCACGTAAGGTAACGGTTATTCGTGAAGAGGGTGAGTATTTTTATATTAGCAGCGGTTTAAATGCCGATGATAAACTCGTTATTACTTTACCTGAATACCCGCAAAAAGGAATGCAGGTTAAAATTGCAGGTGTAGCTGCAAAACTTGAAAGCTCAGAAACGAGCACTTCAAACACGCAACAGCTGTAGGGTGTAATAGTTATGAGCGAGTCAATACAACAAAAACAAACAGGGCTAATTGCCTACTTTGCTAATAATTCAGTAGCCGCTAATTTAATGATGTTTTTTATCATTATTATGGGGGCTATAAGTTACTTTACGATTCAGCGTCAAATGTTTCCTAATGTAGAGATTAACTACATTAATATTGAGGCTAATTACCCAGGTGCCTCTCCTCAGGAAATAGAAGAAAGTATTCTTATAAAAGTTGAAGAGTCACTTAAAGATATAACCGAAATTAAAAAAGGCGTGTATCGCGCATTTAGAAATGGCGGTACAGCCAGTCTGGAAATAAACACCGATGCAAAACTTACCGATGTGCTTGATAAAGTAAAGTTGCGTGTTGATGGTATTGCGACTTTTCCGGCGGGTATGGAACCGGTCACCATAAGTCAGGTTGAGTTTAGGCAAGACGTAATAGGTATGACGCTCGTTGCTGACTTACCACTTACAGAGCTTAAGCCTATAGCAAACCAAATAGAAGATGAGTTACTACAGTTATCTAACGTGTCGTTAGTGGTAAACGATGTTCCTCTTGATGAAATAGCAATTGAAATAGAGCCCGATACGCTGCGCCAATATAATCTAACCCTTAGTGATGTGATGAATGCGGTACGCCGTTACTCAGCTAACTTTTCGGCGGGGCAGCTAAAAACAGACGCCGGTGTTATTTCTGTTCGCGTCGAGAATCAGTTTTACTCGGGTGAAGAGTTTAGACAAATTCCGGTAAAAATTGGCGAGTATGGCGCTAAAGTTTTACTGCAAGATATTGCAGTTATTAAAGATCAATTTACCGAAGGTGAGCGCTACTTTAAGTTTAATGGCGAAAACGCGGTGTATTTATCGGTAAAAGCAACGCAAGAGCAAAACATGATTCCCGTTGCTGATTCGGTTAAAGCGTTTATTGATCAAAAAAATAAGCAGCTACCGCCAGGTATTCGATTAGAGCCATTAATGGATATGACCTACTACCTAAATGCTCGCCTTGATATGATGAAAGCTAACCTGTTTCAAGGTGCCATTTTGGTGGCAATTATGTTGTCGTTATTCTTGCGTTTTAAACTAGCGCTTTGGGTAATGATTGGCTTACCTGTTTGTTTTTTAGGGGCCATGATGATGATGCCACTATTTGGCATTAGCATTAATATTATTTCGTTATTCGCTTTTATAATGGTGCTCGGCATAGTGGTGGATGATGCCATAGTGATAGGGGAAGCTGCCTACACCGAAGTTGAAAAAAGCGGCGGTGGTGTAGAAAATGTTGTGCGTGGCGCTAACCGAGTCGCGACCCCTGCAACCTTTGGTGTATTAACAACAATTGCTGTATTTGCACCATTCACAATGTCGAGCGGGCCAGAAAGTGCCTTCTTTTATGGTATAGCCGTTGTAGTAATGCTGTGTTTAGTATTTAGTTTGATTGAATCAAAGCTGATACTGCCAGCTCACATTGCTCATACGCACTTTTCGCCGATTAAAAAGGGTGGTTGGCGCGATCGCTTCAATACACGCTTTTTTGGTTTCGTAAATGGCCCATACAAACGTTTTATTGCTAAGTGTGTTGATTGGCGCTGGACTGTTTTGTTTGCTTTTATTGCAATGTTTATAATCAGTATTGCACTTATTACGTCTAATAAAGTACGTACAGTTCCAACTCCTAAAGTGCCGCACGACTTTCCACAAATTCAAGTAGAAATGAACGACAACGTTTCTGACTTACAAACCATTGCTGCTATTCGTGAAATAGAAGCTATGGTACTTAGAGTCGATGAAGAGACTGAACGTGAATTTGGTCAAAAAATTATTCGTGATGTATTGGTATTTAATCAAGGCAGAACCGAGTCGCAGTTACTAGCTCCATTAGTTGACGAAGATTCACGTCCATACAATGCATTTGAGCTTTCTCGACGGTGGCGTGAGGCTATGCCGACTATTGCTGGTATTAAGTCGTTAACTATTCAAGACGATGTTGGCGGCGGCGGTGGTAATGGCGGCGGCGAGTTTGGCTATTTACTGTATGGCTCAGACATAGATACTTTAAATCAAGCGGGTCGTCGTTTTATTCAATTACTTCAACAGCAAAAAGGGTTGTTTGATATTAGCTCAACCATAGATCCTGCGAGCAAAGAAGTGCAAATGAGCCTTAAACCTGTTGCTTACGATTTAGGCTTAGATTTAGCCGGTATTGCAAATCAAGTGGGTGCTAGTTTTTATGGTGGCGAGGCACAGCGTGTAATCCGAAACGGCGAAGAAGTACGCGTAATGGTACGTTACCCTAAGCTGACTCGTGAGGCATTTTCATCGCTTAAGCACACCGTTGTTACTACCCCACAGGGGCGAGAAGTACTTCTTGGTGATGTAGTAGAGCTAACAGAAACGCCAGGTATTAGCTATATACGCCGCGAAGGTGGTTACCGTACCGTGTATGTTTATGGCAATATTGATGAAGAGCAAATTGAGCCAGGCGAAGTGGTTAAGCAAGTAAAAGAAAATCTACTGCCACAGCTAATAGAAGAATTCCCAAGTGTTAAATCAGAGCTTGGTGGCGCAATAGAAGAGCAGCAAGCTCAAGCTAATGAGCAAATAATGTTTTTTATTGGCGGAATGATTTTAGTATACATACTGCTAGCTGTGCCGCTTAAAAGCTATTCACAACCGCTTATTGTAATGTCGGTTATTCCGTTTAGTTTAACCGGGGCTATTTGGGGTCATTATTGGTTTGATTTAGATATGAGCTTAATGTCGGGCTTTGGCTTAATTGCCGCAGCAGGGGTTGTGATTAATGACTCACTTGTAATGACCGATTATGTAAACCAAGTTCGCCGCGAAGGTGTTAGCGTTAAAAATGCAGTAATAGAAGCCGGTTGTGCCCGCTTTAGAGCAATACTATTAACGTCTATAACAACCTTTGCTGGTGTATTACCTATTATGTTTGAAACAAGCCTGCAGGCTAAGTTTGTAATACCTATGGCAGTAGCACTTGGCTTTGCTGTTATGTTTGCAACGTTAATAACGCTTATATTAGTGCCATGCCTATATATTATTTTAGGTGATATTGGTGCTGTGTTTAAGCGCCCGTTTAAAAGCCGAGCTGTGAAAGTCTCGTAGATAAAAAACATAAAAAAAGCACTGACCGTTATTAACGCTCAGTGCTTTTTTATTATCTATTTATTGTTGTTAAACTGGCTACAACAATAATTAATCTTTAAATTGCTTATGGCAATCTTTACAGCCTTTAGCCCATGCGCCAAAAGCTTTACCAATTACGGCTTTATCGCCCGATTGAGCAGCTAACGCTAGCTTATCTGCATTTGCTGCAAAAGCATTCGCTTTTTCAACAAAGGTTGCATTTTCGGCCCAAACAGCAGCAAGTGCAGCTGTATCGCCTTTATCTGTCCCTTCGTAAAATGCTTCCCATGGCATTTTTGATAAAGCAGCGGCATTGTTAGCACGCTTTTGAAATTGCTCTGCATCAAAAGGTACTTTGCCTTTAAGCATTGCACCCATGTCGCTAATTTGAACTGAGATCATCGAAAACGCAGCTTGGCGGTATTCAATCGCGTCACTTGGTTCTTTAAATGCAGAATTTGCCGATACGCTAAATGCACATGTAGCTAATGCTACACCTGCTAATATTTTTTTTAATTTCATAGTTTGCCCCTGTTGAGTATTATTCCTAATTTAATATCTTGTATGCAACGTCATTTTTATTCAAGCGAATACGACGGATTTAATGAAAAGTTAATCATTAATGCCTATATCGGCAAATATCATGCCTCGTCGCATGCTGCGCGTTGCTAAAAATACTTCACCTAATAACGAAATAAATGCACAAATGAGTAACGCCATGGCAGCTACAAAACAACAAGCAATGGTCACGCTTAAGTTAATTGATTGAATGTGCGACAAGAATAAAAACATAACCACAGCACATACAAGTAAGGCACTTAATACACTTAAACTAAAAGCAATATGTATACATCGAGATCTTTTTAATAAAGCGCGGAGTTCTGTTGCTAGCGACTTATTAAAATCGTCATCTGTATTTATTTTTAATCTTCGCTCCAATAAGCGCGCTCTGTCGGTAATTCGTGCTAAGCGATTAGATAAAACACCTAAAGTTGCTGCTATACCTGTGATTAAAAATACGGGAGCAACGGCCGTTTGAATTACTTTTGCCATAGTTAAAATGTTAATTACTTCGCTATTCATTACTACCCTTAATCAGTTGAGCTTAAAAGTGATTTATATATCTACAGAGTACCTGATGTAGGCTTATTAAGAAAAGAGGAATTACGTTGATTTACTTTACATAGCTTCACAAACTAAATCACAACATAGGTTATTTTTAGGTATATTTAATTACTTAATAAAAAATAAAAATACAACAAGGACTTTGACTGATGAAACGTACTCCATTCGCACTCGCAGCACTATCGCTCGCTATTTTAAGTGGCTGTAATCAAGCCCCTGAAGAAACCAAAAAAAGTAATACACAAGTTAAAGCGGTTCAAGTAGCCCAAGCTGTAGCCCCTGTTGCTAAAAAAGTGCCACATGAAATGACTATTCATGGTGACACACGTATAGATAATTACTATTGGCTGCGTGATGATGAACGTAAAGCACCTGAGGTAATTAACTACTTAGAAGCTGAAAATACATACACTGATGCAATGCTTGCACATACTAAAGCGCTGCAAAGTGAGTTGTTTGAAGAGCTAAAAGGGCGTATTCAAAAAGACGATGATTCAGTCCCAGTAAAAAACGGTGATTATTTTTACTCAACACAAACACGTGGCGATAACGAGTACACTACTTACTTACGCAGCAGCGATTTTGCAGGTACCGATCAGCAAGTTATTTTAGATGTAAATGAGCTTGCTAAAGGCCATGATTATTATGCAGTAAGTGGTTTAGATGTAAGCCCTAATGGCAATTTAATGGCTTATGGCGAAGATACTGTTAGCCGTCGTATTTATAGCGTAAAAATAAAAGATTTAACTACCGGTAAATTACTCGAAGACACACTTGAAGGCACCAACGGTGGCATTGTGTGGGCAAACGATAATAAAACGGTTTACTACATTAAAAAAGATTTACAAACTCTACTAGGTTACCAAGTGTATCGTCATACATTAGGTACATCGCAAGCTGATGATGAGCTAATTTACGAAGAAACTGATACCAGTTACTACATGGGTATGAGTAAAAGCAAAGATGAGTCAGAGATTTATATTTGGCACAGCAGCACGGCTGCATCAGGCGTATCTGTATTAAGTGCTGATGATACTAAGGCAATGCCTAAACGCTTAATTGAGCGCGAAGCAGGGCTTGAATATGATATTTCGAAGCTAGGGAATACTTACTACATTGTAACTAACTTAAATGCTGTAAATTTTCAGCTGATGAAAGTTGATATTGATAAAGCAGGCGACAAGGCTAATTGGCAAAGTGTGATCCCTGCGCGCGATGATATTAAACTCGAAGGCATTGATTTATTTAATAACTACTTAGTTTACCAAGAACGTGAAATGGGCCAATCAAAGTTGATTGCGCGTGATTTAAAAACAGGTAAAGAGTTACCACTGAGCTTTAACGATAGCGCTTATACAATTGGTACTTATGGCAATAACGATATAGATAGCAGCACGTTACGTGTTTACTACACAAGCATGACCACTCCAAGCTCATCGTACGATGTAGATTTAGCGACTGGCGATAAAACGCTTCTTAAGCAACAGGTTGTGTTAGGTGATTTTGATGCTGACAATTACGCGTCAGAGCGTATTTTTGTAACAGCACGTGATGGCATAAAAGTACCGGTAAGCTTAGTTTACCGTAAAGATGCGTTTAAAAAAGATGGCACTAACCCGCTACTGCAATATGGTTACGGTTCTTATGGCGCTACCATGGATCCAACGTTCTCAAGCTCACGTTTGAGCTTGTTAGACCGTGGCTTTGTATTTGCAATTGCCCATGTACGTGGATCGCAAATGCTAGGTCGTCCTTGGTACGAAGACGGTAAGCTACTCACTAAAAAGAATACATTTAACGACTTTGTTGACGTAACTAAAGCACTGGTTTCTCAAAAGTATGGTGCAAAAGATGAAATATTTGCGTTAGGTGGCAGTGCTGGTGGCTTATTAATGGGCGCAGTAGCAAACCAAGCGCCTGAGCTTTATAAAGGCATGGTTGCTGCGGTACCGTTTGTAGATGTAGTAACAACGATGCTTGATGCGAGTATTCCGCTTACAACAAATGAATACGGCGAATGGGGTAATCCGAACGAAAAAGCGTATTACGATTACATGCTGTCTTACTCGCCATACGACCAAGTATCTAAGCAAGCATATCCTAATATGTTAGTAACGACTGGCTTGCACGATTCACAAGTTCAATACTTTGAACCTGCAAAATGGGTTGCTAAGCTGCGTGACTATAAAACTGATGACAATAAGTTACTGTTTAAAATAGATATGGAAGCAGGGCACGGTGGTGCATCGGGTCGCTTTAAGCGCTTAGAAGATACCGCGCTAAACTATGCATTTATGCTTGATTTAGCGGGTATTAAAAAGTAATTAATTTATATATTTAAAATAAACAAAAATGTAAGGTGCTTTTTAAGAAAGCACCTTTTTTTGTGGCAAGTTAAAGCTAAACATAGTGCCTTTACCAATTTCACTTTGTACGTAAATTTCGCTATCCATCAGTTTTAATAACCCTCTGCAAATAGCCAATCCTAAACCACCTTGCTGGCGCCCTTCTTTATTAGAATTACTTGCTTGGTAGTGCGGATCAAAAATAGCATTCAGCTCATCTTCTTTTATGCCTACGCCCGTGTCTGATACATGCACAAATAGTTGATTATCGTCACTGCGTTTTACATGTACTGCAATGCTGCCGCCACGAGGGGTATGCCTAATTGCGTTATCAATTAAGTTGCTTAACACGCGCTCTAATTTAGCTATATCGGCAACCACAGGAAAATCACAAATCGCAGGTTCTACCGACAAACTAATGCCTTTTTTGTCAACGGCTAAACTAAATTTTGCCATGCAATCGTAAATGAGTTCACCTAAATTAAAGGTTTCTTTATTTATACTTATTTCGCCATTTTCTAAGTGAGCAAGCTCAAATATTTGCTCTATGAGTAGCTTTAATTGCCCACAATTATTAAGCGATACCTGCAAGTATTCTTGCTGCTCTTGTTTACTTAGCTGCTCGCCCGACTGATTTAATACTTCTAAAAACCCCTGCAGTGAAGCAAGTGGTGTACGTAGGTCGTGCGATAGATGAGTTAGCAACTCTTTGCGTTGTTTATCGCCTTGTTCAAGCGCTTTAAACTGCTCATTAATACGCGTTAGCATGGCTTGAATACTTCGCCCTAAACTATGCACTTCGTTACTTTTTTGCGTTGAATAGTTACTTAGCTTGGTGTCGGTAAGGCTGTAGTTAGCGGCTTCAATATTACTAACATCGCGTGCTAAGCGCTGAATTGGGTTGGTAAAAAAACGTAGTAAAATTAGCATCGCAATAAATAAAAATGCGAGTGCAGAGCCAAGCCATAAAGCAGCTAGCCATAACTTATCATTATTTTTTACAGTGCTTAGTGAGGTATCGTAAGCCTCACCACCAATAATTACATATAAATAACCTTGTAGCTTATCTTGATTAAATACTGGCGCGGCTGAAAATATTTTTTGTTGCTCTTTATTACGAGGATTATCACCATAAATAGGTGCAGCGCTTGGGTCGTTAATCAGCCTTTTTAAAGGCGTTAAACTAATATGCGTGCGTTTAACTTTACCCGGCTTTGCTGAGTAAGTAAGAATTTTTCCGGTTTCGTCTACAAAATAAAATTCAAACGCAGGACCTAATAACATTAAGGTATGGAAGAGGTTTTCAAGCGCTTTATAGTCGTAAACCCCTTCTTTTATTAGTGGGTTATCTTGTACTAAATGTTCCGCTAACGCTAAGTGCAGATTTTGTTCGGCGTGGTGTTTTGAAGTCAGTTCTAATTGCTTGCTCCAGCCGTAAACTAGGGCGCAAATAAAACAAAAAATCACGACTAGCGATATAGCTAATTTTTGATACAAAGATAATTTCATAATAGGTGTCTTAATTGAGTTGGCTAGGGTTTAGTTTGTAACCAACACCCCAAACTGTTTCGATGATAGGCGCTTGTTGGTGTTCTTCTAGCTTGGCACGTAAGCGGTTTATATGTGAATTAACCGTATGCTCGTACCCACTGTGTTGGTAACCCCATACTTTATCGAGTAACTGCTGGCGGCTAAAAACATGATTAGGATGGCGTGCAAAGTAAACGAGTAAATCAAATTCGGTGGCGGTAAGGTTAAGGGCTTGCTTGCCTAAATACACTTGGTGCGAACTAAATTCTATATTGAGTGAGCCTACATTTAGTGTTTGTTCGCTATCAACGGGGGAGTTGTCGTTATTTTGGCTAGCGAGTAGTTGTGCTCTGTGGCGTAATTGGGTTTTTACTCTGGCTTGTAATTCGCGTGCAAAAAAGGGTTTACAAATATAATCGTCGGCGCCCATTTCAAGGCCAATAACTCTGTCCATATCGCTACTAAGCGCGGTGAGTAAAATAACGGAGGTAGTAGGGTAATGCTCTTTTATTTTTCGGCATAAGCTCAAACCATCCATTTGGGGTAAGTTTATATCGAGTAAAATAAGTCCGTAGGGATGCTTAGCTATTTTTTTTAAGGCAAGTTCTGCGCTTACAACATGATCAACATGTAAGTTAAGCGACGTTAGCTGCGTGGTAATTAACTTACCTATTTCTCTGTCATCTTCTACTACTAATATTTTTTCGTGACGCATGTATTACCTCGTAAAAAGGGGGGCATCCATGCTCCCTTACTTCCCCATTACAAGCTGGAACGTTACTGCGTGCGCGTAATTACTATTTTCGATACTGGGTTATCAAACTTATGTTCAACACCAAGTGCTGATGTAGATAATCCATCTTGATTTGAAACAATGCCTGGATGCATCGTTATTATATCGGCTGTATCGTCACGTATTTCGTTAAACCCTTCACCGCTAGCGGCAGGACCTGGCACAGTTTCAGCTGTTTCTGTATTTGCTTCCGTACCCGCATCATAAGCTGTCGTAGTGCGTGATAACGAGCCGCCAACTTCTAATGTTGATACATCTAAAGAACTAAGACCGGTAAAAGCATCATTTGTATTCCCAAGCATGGCAGCAAATGACAAATTAAGCGTTTCTTGCTCTTCAACAGTAATGATTACTGTGGTGGTTTCACCAGGGCCAATAGCGCCTTCAGCTGAAACTGCAGCAAGTGCACTTTCGTAGCTGAGGTATTCTTCATTTGCACCGCTTTCTGCAAGCATTTCTAAACCAACAGAAGCTGTTGTGCCGAATGACCAAGGTGCTTCATTTTCAAAAGCAATGACAGAGAGTGGTGACAAAGGCTGTCCTGCAGTTAAGTTACTAAAAGTAACAGTAAACTCACTGATCACAGGTTCTACAACAATTGGCTCAACAACGACCGGCTCTTCAATCACTGGGTCGTTATCATTATCGCTACACGCTGCTAGTGTGGTTGCAAGTGCAAGCACTAGTAGACTTTTTTTAAGGTTGTTAGCAGATGACATAATCATGCTCCTACTTAACTGTAACGGTTAATTGCGCTACTGGGTTTAACCATCTGTGTACTGTATTACTTAAATCGCTATTACCCGCTTCTAAATCGTCATCACCTAAGCTACCTGGGTGAATATGGATGCTTGTATTTGTATCACCACTTAATATACCTGTACCGCCAGTGCCAGCGTCGCCACCTGGAGCCGCAGGAATCCCCGGAGTACCTGGAGCGCCAGAGCCTTCAACTACAAGCTCATTGTTTTGTTCTGTGCCTGCATCGTAAGCATTTAAATTAATTGTGTAAGTACCCGCTTCTGTTGGGATTTTCCAGCTGTTTAAGCCTACAAAGCCATCATTAGTTGGTAGCATCATTGCAGTTAAAGATAGGTACTCGTTACCGTCAGTAGTTGTTAGTGTTGCCGTTGTAGATGCGGCTGGTGCAAGTAAACCTTCAGCTGGATTTGCAGCCATATCACTGCCCGCTGCAGCTGCTTGTGCAACTAGCTCTGCAATATTGCCGCCTTCAGCCATTGTTTGTAATGCTGTAGATGCCTCTGTTGCGACTTCAAATAGTGTGTCTTCGCTGTTGTGTGCTGTAATTAACAGTGGAGTGAAGTGAATACCCTTGGTTAGGTTAGTAACTTTTAGGTCTAATTCTGCGGCCATAGTCGATTGGCTAGCTGCCGCTAAAAGAATTGCAATTGTTAATGTAGAAGTTTTCATTATTATTCCTGTAAGTGATGATTCGAGTTAAGTATTGAATAATCGTCTCCAGAAACTCTCACAAACTTATCACTTTTTTATCACAAGATTTCACGCTGTGATTTTTAAATACAAATACGTTGGTTGATTTGTAGACATTTGTTTAGTTAAGAGGCAACATACATAAAACAAAAAGGAGAGTGTTATGGAAGAAAATCAACAGGTTGAACCAGTTAATAAAGATGACCGTATGTGGGCTATGTTATGCCATTTGAGTGCGCTTGCCGGATTTATTGTGCCGTTTGGCTCAATAATTGGGCCATTAATTGTGTGGTTAATTAAAAGAGATGAGATGCCAGTTGTTGACGTGCACGGTAAAAAGGCGCTTAACTTTCAAATAACGATGGCAATTGCATATGTAGTTTGTTTTTTACTGATGTTTGTAGCAGTAGGCTTAATATTACTACCTATAGTGGCAATTTTTGGGTTTGTAATGGTTGTAATGGCAAGTATTAAAGCTAATGAAGGTAAAGAGTTTAATTACCCGTTTAGTTTAAATTTGATAAAATAGACACACAGTTTATTTTTATACCAATTGCATTAAATTAGTGATCTATTATAGCGATAAGAAAATAGCTCAATAACAAGGCTAAAATTATGATACATAGTTGTTCTATATGAATAATTTTTAACGTAGTTAGTGAGTTATTTAATACGCTAGAATGATCATGTTTTTAATAAAATTGGTATTATAAACCCAGCTATAGGCTGGGTTTTTACGTTTAGCCATAAGGGCATTATGCTTTATCTCACGTTATTTATTAGCGCATTTATATCTGCCACATTACTGCCTAGCTCTTCTGAGGTGATAATGGTGGGGATGATTGCCCAAGGTAAAGTTAATTTATGGCTTATGTGGTGCGTAGCAACACTTGGAAATGTGTTAGGGAGCTGTGTTAATTACTGGTTAGGCACGCAGGTACTGCGTTTTAAAGATAAAAAATGGTTTCCGGTATCGCAAAAAGGGCTTGATAACGCACAAAAGCAATTTAATAAATACGGTGTGTATAGTTTGTTGTTTGCTTGGCTGCCAGTAGTAGGCGATCCGCTAACTGTAATTGGGGGGATATTTAAAGTACGCTTTAGTATGTTTTTATTACTAGTAACACTAGGCAAAGGCGCGCGCTATTTAGCGGTTATCGCCCTTGCCGTAGGATTCGAAAAGCTTTTTTAAATAAGTTTTTTAAGGCCTTATTTAGCCCAGTCAAGCGTTAACGACACCGAGTCGGCAAAACGCAGTGCATGCGGTTTATCAACACGTGCTTTAGCGTAATGAACACTTGGGTGTGAGTGACAAACCGCAAGAATTTCAGCCACTAATTTTTCGAGCAATAAGAAGTGCCCTTGCTCTACTAAGCTAATTACTTCTTTGGTGATCACTTTATAATTAAGTGCTTGGTCAACTTCATCCGTTTTACACGCGTCATCAGCAGGGTAGTGAATCTCTAGATTGATCACTACATCTTGCTTTTTTTCACGCTCATCGGGGTTAAAGCCAATAAACGTACGCAGGCGCAAATTAGTAACGTTAATAATTGCATTAGCCATAGGGTTAACCTTTTATAAGCTGCAAAAATTCGTTGCGTGTTTTAGGGTCGCTTCTAAAGTTACCTAACATTACTGATGTACGCATGCTTGAATTTTGCTTTTCTACACCACGCATCATCATACACATGTGTTTTGCTTCAACAATAACGCCCACACCTTTAGCGCCAGTAACTTCTTCAACTGCTTTAGCGATTTGATGCGTTAGCTGTTCTTGAATTTGAAAACGGCGTGAAAACATATCAACAATACGTGCAAATTTAGACAAGCCCAATACTTTACCGTTTGGAATATAAGCAATATGGCAACGGCCAATAAAAGGTAGTAAATGATGCTCACACATAGAGTAAAGCTCTATGTCTTGCACTAACACCATGTCGTCAGCGTCAGATGTAAATACCGCTTTATTAGTTATTTCATCAAGCGTTTGACGATACCCTTGCGTTAAATATTCCATTGCTTTTGCAGCACGTTTTGGCGTATCAAGTAAGCCTTCGCGGTTAGCATCTTCGCCTACTGCGGTGATGATTTTTTCGTAACTTTCTTTTAATTCATTGTGCATAAATATCTCAGTTTATTTATATTTACTTTAAATGACGGCCGCCATCAACAGGCAAAGAACGCCCTGTGATGTAGTGGCTTTGTAATAGTAAATCAATGCTATTGATAATTTCTTGGCATCCGGGTTCAATGCCCATTAATGATTTTTTAAGGGTCTTAGCTCGATATTGCTCATCGTCATGTTCATTAAAAATAATGAGTGATGGAGCAACCGAGTTCACTTTTATGTTTGGCGCATATTTAGCGCTAAACGATTTAGTTAAGTTATCGAGAGCTGCTTTACTTGCTGCATAAGCTAAGTGTTTAGGGCTGCCTGTTTCAACTACATAATCAGTAAGGTGAATTATATCAGCAGGTACTTTTTCACTTTGCTGATAGTTTATAAGCAGCTCAGCGCACATTAAATTAATTAAATACGGTGTTTTGGCGTGTATACGCATCATATTATCGAACAGTACTGCAAAGTCAGGATTGTTGGCTTCGCAGTCCCAGCTTGATGCATTGTGAACAACAGCGCGCAGCGATGTTGTATGCTCTTTAAGCGTATTTATAAATGCACTTATACCGTCATCGGTACTAAAATCGGCATAAATACATACAGCGCCTAGTTGCTCTAATTTATCAACAGCGTTGTGGCGAGTACGATACGTAATAATAACAGCCTGCCCTTGGGCTATATAATGCTGAGCGAGCGCTAAACCAATACGTTGGCCTGCGCCGGTAATTAAGATGGGCGATGTCATATAAGGCAGTGTTCTCTTTGGCGGGTAACTTATACCAATATTGTTAAAACATGATCGATCTATCGCTATTTTCTTAGGGCTATAATAGATCACTAATTTAACGCAATTGGTATTATAAAATTTAAAGCGTTAATTTATTAAAATATACGCAGTTTCTTAATCTGTCGATCAAAAAAGCAATTAATCCTCAAAGGCGTTAATTGCTTTATTTTATTTACTAAAACATTAATCGTAAATTGTCGGAATTGGTTGGCGCTTATGTTGTGTACGCATGTAAATACTTACAAGCTTTTGTTCAACGTCTTTAGAAACAGATTTACCTTCTAAAAAGTCATCAATTTGCTCATAGCTCAAACCAAGTGCTTCTTCATCTGTTAAGCCTGGGCGGTCGCTTTCTAAATCAGCTGTAGGTGCTTTATCTACTAATAAAGCTGGGGCACCGAGTGCAGTAGCAAGTGCACGCACTTGGCGTTTTGATAAACCAAATAGCGGAGCTAAATCGCACGCGCCGTCACCAAATTTAGTATAAAAACCAGTAATGTTTTCAGCACTATGATCGGTACCCACTACTAAGCCTTGGCAAAAGCCAGCAATTTCGTACTGAGCAACCATACGTTGGCGTGCTTTAACATTACCTTTAATAAAATCTATCTGAGCTTGCTCAGGCAGTGCTTCACCACAGCCAACTACAGCAGCTATCGCTTGCTCATGCAATGCATCAGCCGCAGGTTGTACGTTTACGGTCATACGTTTACTTGGCTGGATAAAATCAACCGCCATTTGCGCTTCGTCTTCATCGGCTTGTACGCCATAAGGTAAGCGCACAGCAATAAATTGGTATTTGTCAGTATCGTGTTCTTTATTTAGCTCGTTTACGGCAAGTTGACATAAGCGGCCGCAAGTTGATGAGTCAACACCACCACTAATACCCAATATTAGTGATCGTGAGTGAGCTGCTACTAAACGTGCTTTAATAAAAGCAACCCGGCGAGTTATCTCAGCATTTACATCAATAGTTGGCTTAACCTTCATTTCAGCCATAATTTCGGCGCGCATTGCCAGCTCCTTATAAAATTTAATATGTGATACGTAATAAACTTATTATGTGATTTAGTCTTAATTAATTAAAGTTTTAAATGAGCTTTTATTTTGCGAAGCTCTACTTTTAATTCTTCTACTTCTGCTAGTAAATCACTTAATTCTTTATCTTTAATTACTTCGCTTGGTAGAGCAACAAAGGCATCGGCGGGATTATTTTGTTGTTCGCCAAATAAATGAATGTATCGGCTGTCGCGTTTACCTGCTTCTCGTTCTAATTTACGGGCGTAATCGCTTTCAATCAGTT
The DNA here is from genome assembly GCF_015864395.1 of Pseudoalteromonas sp. SWYJZ12. NCBI lineage: Bacteria > Pseudomonadati > Pseudomonadota > Gammaproteobacteria > Alteromonadales > Pseudoalteromonadaceae > Pseudoalteromonas > Pseudoalteromonas sp. SWYJZ12. Next base: position 53,307 of record NZ_JADYXH010000009.1, on the reverse strand, counting down.
TATTGAGCGCTGTTTCTACTTCATTTACGTTATTAAAATCAGCAAGCCTAGCACTGCGAGTTCTTAATTCACCTGGGGTTTGGGCACCACGTAAAAGTAATAAACAAACAATGGCACGTTGCTGAGCAGAAAATTGCAGATTACTAAACTCAGTGTTGCAAAAGCGGTGGTCGTATTTATTTACGCGACCAGAAAGCGCTTCATCTATAGTTACCAAACGCATGTCTATTAGTTCATCAAGTGCGTTTTGCACGTCACTATCTGTAAGATTTAACACAGGATCGCGATTAGACTTTTGATTACATGCGTTCACTAGAGCGTTTAACGATAGCGGATAATGTTCTGGCGTTGTGCTTTGTTTTTCTAGTAAGCAACCAAGAATACGTTGTTGATTTGCTGATAACTGCATAAATAATCTCAAATTAGTAAGCGTATTTTATTAGCTTACACCTTTATTGGATACCAAGCCATTGCTGGAGTTTAGGTTTTAGAGCGGCTAAATCGAGCGGCTTACTTAAATAGTCGTTCATGCCTGCTGCTAGGCATTTTTCTTTATCGCCCTGCATGGCATTGGCTGTAAGTGCAATAATAGTAATATTTTCATTACCCTTACCTGCATCGCCTTCTCTAATGGCTTTAGTGGCTTGGTAGCCATCCATTTCAGGCATTTGGCAATCCATTAAAACTAGCTTATATGGCTTACCTTGTTTTGCATTGAGTTTTACAATTGCCTCAAGCCCATTTTCAGCAATATCAAAAGTCATACCTGCTTGCTTTAATAGCGCCGAGGCAACTACTTGGTTTATTTTATTGTCTTCAACGAGCAGTAGTTGTGGTTCTGATGAATCGAGTACTGGTGCTTTAGTTAGTTTATTTTGTAGTTGTGCTTGTTGCTGCTGTTGTTCAATGTATTTATCGTTAGTGAGTGAGTCAAACAAATCAGAAGGTGTGAGTGGTTTGAAAATCATACAGTCGACTTCCATACCTACTTTAGACTCTTCAGGTGAATAACTCATTGGCGCCATAAGAACTAACTTGCAACTATGCATATTTATAAAGTTTTTAAGCGCAGTTATATGCGTTTGCGGCGCTTTTTCAAAAAAGTAGTAATCAACTAAAATAGCTTCAGGGTGGGTGGTTACATTATTTAAACAATCATCAACCTCAAGATAGTCATGTATGCAATTAACCTTTGCACCCCATACCGTGAGTTGTTTGCTGGCTGTATTTGCATTTAACGAGCACTCATCAATAATTAAAATATGTTTGTTTTTAATTAAATGACTCGGTAAATCTTGTTCTTTACTTAAGCGAGGCTGTATTTGTATTGTGAAAGAAAATGTACTTCCTTCACCTTGCATGCTGTTTACACTTACTTCACCGTTCATCAGCTCACACAGTTGTTTTACTATGGCAAGGCCAAGCCCTGTGCCCCCAAACTGGCGTGTAGTTGAGGTATCTGCTTGTGTAAACGAATCAAATAACGACGCTTGTTTTTTAGGGTCAATACCAATGCCAGTATCAATAATCGAACATTGCAGGAACGAGCCATCCGTTGTTTCATCCACTTTGGCGGTAATAACTACTTCGCCATCAATAGTAAATTTAACGGCGTTGCCAATTAAGTTATTCAAAATTTGGCGTAAGCGGTTCGGATCACTAATTATTTCGCTAACTGTAATTTGAGTGGCATCTAAAATAAGTTTTGTATTGTTTTGCTCTACTTTTAAAGCAAACGACTCAACCACTTCTCCTAATAACCGAGGTAGGTTAAATTGCACGTTTTCAATATCGAGCTTACCGGCTTCAATTTTAGAAAAGTCTAATATGTCGTTAATTATATTAAGTAAAGATTGAGCTGATGACTGAGCAAGTTCGATATGATGCTTTTGCTGTAGGTCTAGTTGCGTTTGCTTAATTATATTAAGCATGCCTAAAACACCATTCATTGGTGTGCGAATTTCGTGGCTCATACTTGCTAAAAATTCACTTTTAGCTTCAACAGCTTGTTCTGCTGTTTCTTTGGCAGCAACCAGCTTTTGTTCAGTTTCAATTCGTTGCTGGCTCGAGTGCAAGCTGCCAATTAACGCTGCAACGGCAATTAAAAAGCTTTCTTCGTTTTTAGACCAGTGGCGCTTGGATTGACATTGCTCGGCGCAAACAACGCCTATAGCACCACTTCCCGCAGGAATAATTACGCACAGCATTGATTTAATCTCGAGTGGCATTAAATACTGCTCTTTAATTGGTGCGAGTATTGGGTGTTCTAGTGCATCGGGTGCATTAAATACTGCTTGATGATCTATTGCATTAAAAAAGCCGGGGTTGTTTTTTCTTAGCCAAATAGAGTCAATTTTGTCACTAGACGAATGTTTGCTATGTATGGCAAAGGGGCTTAGTTGAGACTTGTCTTCATTAAAAAACCAAATACTGGCACGTTTAATATCGAATGCTTGGCAGATTGCTTCAGTGATAATATCTTTCGATTGGCTAAGTTGCCCATTTAATATTAATTTATTAACGGTAAGAGAAGCTAAAATTTCGTTATGTAATGCGGTTTTATTATTTTCTAATTCAATTTTTTTACGGGTATCAATATTCTGTAGTGAGCCAAAAATACGTGTGCATCGTCCATTCTTTCGTTCTGCTTCACCATGTACGAGTACCCAAACAGATTCACCTTCTGCATCCATTACTTCTAATTCAACTTCGTAGCTTTCACCATATTTTATGGCTCGTTCAATTAAAGGTTTAATTGTTTCTCGGCTAGTGCCTTTTTTAAAGTAGTTTAAATCTTTAGGCCATTCTGGTTGGTTATTTAATGGGTATTTAAATAGTTTTTTGGTCATATCAGACCAATACACTTGTTTAGTTTCTAAGTTAAATGACCATGCGCCTATTTGAGCTAGATCACTCATTGCTTCAAGCATTTTTTCGTTTTGTTGCTGACGATTAAGCATTTTCAAAAAGAATAAAAAGGCCCAGATTAATAACCCGCAAATAATAATAATCGATAACCGAAGTGGCCAGATTGATGAAATAGGAGGGCTCCAACCGATTTTTGGCGCTACATATAACTGCCAGCTGCCGCCTTGAAAATTTAGAGTGAACTCAAGAGGATCTTGCTGAATAATATTTTGATTGCCGAAAAAAAACTCGCCTTTTTTACCTAAACCATTACGCCCTTGAATGGCAACGTTGTACTGTTTTTCTAATTCGTAAACACCAGAGTTGATATAAACCTTGTCAATATCGAGTACAACCGACAACAACCCCCAAAACTCATTATTGGGAGGGGTATACACCGGAACCCTGGCGATTAATGCTTCCCCCCCCTGAACTAATGTTAGCGGTCCTGCCATAATAATTGTGTTGGTATCGCGGGCTCTAAGTGCATCAGTACGCTGATTTTTATTATCTAAAAAATTAAGGCCAATTGCTTTTTCGTTCCCTTTTAAAGGATAGGTCATTTGAATGACCATATTGGGAGCGCCACCAATATTACGAAGTTCATTTGATGTATCAAAAAGAGGAGCTGCGATTTGTTCAAAGCGTTCTTGTTCTAAACCCGGTTCTGCGGCAACGGCAACACCTAAACCCCGTACTAGTTGAATATTAGAAACTAAGGTTGATTCGAGTTGAGCTCTATAAGTACTTACTTCTGAAAGAATTTGTAGGCGGTGAGCATCTTTTACACGATTATAGTTAATACGATCAAGAACAACACCAACTAGTACAGTTAGCGTAAGCGATAACCAAAAGGTCAGCTTAAAGTTATGAACATTCGTTTTTTTGTTATTACTAGACGGTGGCATTAGCTACATCGTGGCGTTAATTTAGGCAAATTAACTATAGCTAATTTATGACATAAATGAAAACGGCGCATTAACAAATGCGCCGTTTATTTTTTATAATTAGTAGTTTAGCGAGTTACGAATCGCTAACTTCACGTGCCCAATGATTTTGCTTTGCTACGTGTAGCTTGCGGTAACCATCAAGTAGTGCCGCATGCTTTTTAAAGCCTTCAAGCGATAAACCTGGAAAAGTTAAACCGTTAAACTGCTTTTTACCTTCGGCAATTTCTATAGCCAGCGCTACATTATTAGCACCAAACATTAAGCCTAATGCATCTTGGTAATCAGCGTATTCGCGCTCGTCATCGTATTTAATTTCAAGAATCGCTTTTAAACAGCGGAAGTGGCGCATTGCATCTTCGTTTACTTGGCCCGTATGAAGTATCCAATCAACCCAATCAATGGCTTCTTCGCTGCCTGCGGCTAAGCATAGGTGCGCTTTAAGCTCACCTATACGCAGTGTGTGCCATGGTGTGTCGGCATCAGTTGCTAAGCCAATAAATTCTGCGGCGCGGATAATATCGCTATGACCGGCTTCTTCTAGGCTGTCGTAAATTTCCATCCATTGCTCTGCATCGTACTGATCAAGCGATAGGAATGCTTCGCGAAATTTTGCGCCTTCGTTGTTGTTGCGCCAAATAAGCTCATCAACTGGATAAATATCTGACATGCCTGGTACTAAAATACGACATGCGTATACGTTTAGGTGCGTGTAATCCATGATGTATATATCGTGATCCATGCTGTGAATCAGGTCAGTACAGAAGTTATACTCTTGCTCTGTTGTGCCGCTAAAGTCCCAGTGTACAAATTCAAAGTCAGGTTTTGCACGGAAGAAATCATGCGAAATCAAACCGCTTGAATCAATAAAGTGCAGTTCAATGTTCTCTGGTGTTGCTACTTCATCGTTATCAAATGTTGCAGGTTGGAATACATCTAGTTGATCTAAACGACGACCTTGTAGTAACTCAGTAACGGTACGCTCAAGCGCTACTTCAAATGAAGGGTGAGCACCAAAAGAGGCAAACACAGAACCATCAGTTGGGTTAATAAGCGTTACGCTCATTACTGGGTAAATCCCCCCAAGTGATGCATCGGCAATACGTAAATGAAAGCCATGGCTGCGAAGCTCTTCACACGCTTCGTGAATTTTAGGATATTGCTTAACAACGTCTTCAGGCACGATTGGTAAACAAATGCCTTCGGCGATGATGCGGTTTTTAATAGCGCGTTCAAATACTTCTGATAAACCTTGTACGCGAGCTTCAAATTTTGTGTTACCTGCGCTCATACCGTTAGATACAAAAATATTACCAATAACGTTTACCGGAATGTATACGTCTTGGTTATCGCGTTGGCGAGTGTAGGGCAGGGTACAAATGCCACGATCAATATTGCCAGAGTTAAAATCAAAAAGGTGTGATGCGGTAAGTTCGCGCTCTGGGTCAAAGTAATCCCATAAGCTTTCATCCATAATGCCTTGTGGTACTTCATCGCCTTCAACTTTAAACCATTTTTCGGTTGGGTAATGAGTAAACTCGCCATTGGCAAATTCTTCACCTAGATAAAAGTCTGCAAAAAAGTAGTTACAGCTTAAACGCTCAAAGTATTCACCGAGTGCTGAGGCAATAGATGCTTTGTCGGTTGCGCCTTTACCATTGGTAAACATAACACCGCAGTCACTGTCTTTTATATGAACCGAATAACAGTTAGCTACAGGGTTAAGCCAAAGCGCTTCTTCAACATTAATGTGTAGGGCTTCAAGCTTGTTTTGCATGGTAGAGATTGACGACTCTAGGTCGCGGTCTTTACCTTTGATAAATGTTTTTTCAGTCATATTGATCTCAACTAGTTCTGCACGATGTGTGGAGCTGACATTATCGTGGATTTTGATGTTTATTTCACCCTTTGCGAGCAAGAACATTATTATTTAATAAAACTGTGGTTATTATATGGCCTTAACGCTTGGTCAAAACGTGCAAAGGAAAGGTTGATGTTTAAAGTAATCAAACGCTTGTTATTATTAATTGTGATTTTAGGGCTGGCAAGTACCGCCGTTGTTTATGGTGTACTTAGTTTAAGTTTACCTGCCCTTGATGGAAACGGACGTAGTAACGCGGTAGTAGATCCCGTAAAAATTTCGCGCGATGCACTAGGGCAAGCAGTGATAAATGCAAATAGCCGAAACGATGCAGCCTATGGTTTAGGTTATGCGCATGGGCAAGACCGATTTTTTCAAATGGATTTACTAAGACGTAATGCCGCAGGCGAGCTAAGTGAATTATTTGGCGAAGCCGCGTTGGGGCTCGATAAAAAGATGCGTTTTCATCAATTACGTAAACGCAGCCAAATTATTTTACAAACGCTGCCTGAGACCGATAAGCAATTACTTAAAAGTTACGCTCAAGGTGTAAACGAAGGTTTAGCGCAAGTAGGGTATTCAAGCTTTGAATATTTACTAACAGGTGCAACACAAAAGCCATGGCAAAGCGAAGACAGCCTACTTGTGATATTTAGCATGTACCTTGATTTGCAAAGCGCCACATTTGAACGCGACCAAGCACTCATTCAAATTGAGCAAGCGTACACAAAGCAAATGGTTGATTTTTTAACGCAACCAAGTAAGTACCAAGCCGCGCTTGATGGCAGTAAATTAGCGCCTTATAGCGGCGGCATACCTACTTTGCCAACTCAAACACAGCATACAGTTAAAAGTATTGAAGCCAACCAAGAGCGCGGCAGTAATAACTGGGCAGTTACAGGAGCGCTGACTAAAACAGGTGCTGGTATGGTGTCGGATGATATGCATTTATCGATGGCAGTGCCTGTAATTTGGTACAGAGCGAAATTAAATTATATACAAAATGGTGAGCAAACTCAGGTAACCGGTGTATCGCTGCCCGGAGCGCCTGCTATTGTAGTGGGCACTAACAATAATATTGCATGGGGGTTTACTAACGGTTATTTAGATACAGCCGATTGGATTGCATTAAACGATGATAGTAAAACATGGCAAGTAGATGAACCTATTGCATTACCCGATGGGGAAGTTGAAAACTACCCATTAATACTCAGCGAATATGGCCCTGTAAAATACATTAACGAAAAACCTTATGCATTGAGCTGGGCTGCACATCAGCCTTACGCCGTTAATATGCAATTATTAAAGTTAGAGCAAGCCGAAACAGTAGATGATGCACTTGCCGTAGCAAGCGATGTAGGAATACCTGTGCAAAACCTAATGGTGGTAGATAGCCAAGGTAACGCAGCGTGGAAAAATATGGGCGGTATACCGGCTCGTAAAACGCCAAGTGAGCTTGGCGTAAATGCCGATGACTACTCAGTGCTTTGGCAGCAAACCGAATTAGAACGTCCCTTTATTAAAAACCCACAAAGCGGGCGATTATGGACTGGTAACTCTCGCGTGGTATCGGCTGAAGATAACGCGCGTTTTGGTAATGGTGGCTATGCACTCGGTGCACGTTCGAGTCAAATTCGCGATAGATTATTTGAAAAACAAACATTTGCTGAGAGTGACTTTTACGCATTACAACTTGATAACCAAGCTCGCTTTTTGATGCCTTGGCATGCTCTGCTATTAAAGCAATTAAAAACCGATAAAACTAAAAATCAGCAATATATAACAGCGCTTGAAAACTGGCAGCAATGTGCGTGTTCAACCTCCACAGGGTATACCTTAGTTAAGCGCTACCGCGATGAAGTGATTAATATTTTATTTAGTAATATTGAAAGCCAATTAAATAAACAGCAAGGCACACTTAAATACGTAAAGCGAGATTTAGAGCCCGCAGTGTGGCAGCTTATTAATAACAAACCCGATACGTGGATAAACCCGCAATTTAAAAGCTGGGATGCACAATTACACGGTGCATTTAACCAAACTATTACTAAGCTTACTGAGCAATTTGGTAATAATGTACAAAGCTGGCAGTGGGGTAAGGTAAATGAGTTAGTGATAGAGCACCCGTTTGCAAAGCAAATGCCGTTACTTGCTAAGTTATTAAATATGCCCACAGCAGCGGGTTTTGGTGATAGCTACATGCCCGCCGTACAAGGGCGTAGTTTTGGCGCATCGCAGCGCTTTATTGCTCAACCTGGGCATTTAGAACATGCAATTTTAGCTATTCCGGGTGGGCAATCGGGACATCCTCTTTCTGAATTTTATAGAGCGGGGTTTAGTGATTACGTAGAGGGTAAACATACACCTTTATTGCCGCAAACACTTATGCATCAAATAGTCATAAGTCCTATTAAATAACGTTTAAGTGATAAGTGATAAGTGAGTGAGCTTAAATAGTGATAAAAACGTTCTATATTAATTACTTCATACAACAGAGAACAAAAATGAAAAAAATACTACCCGCATTAATAACAGGTTTATTACTAAGTACAGCAGCGCAAGCCGACGAGGGACCAGTAACAGCACAAAAGCTAAGTGAGCATATATACGTACTATTTGGGCAAGGCGGTAATATTGCAGCAAGTGTAGGCGATGATGGCATTTATATTATTGATGATCAGTTTGCCAAGTTATCAGACGACATTAAAAAAACGATTAGCGATTTAAAACCAGGCAGTGCAGAGTTTGTTATTAATACGCATCATCATGGCGATCATACCGGTGGCAACGAAAACTTTGCTAAAGCGGGTGCGCACGTTATAGCACACGACAATGTACATAAACGTTTAGAAGAGCAGCATGGAGAAGGGTCAGACTTTTTACCGCGCATTAGTTTTGGTCACGATTTAAAACTGCATTTTAATAATGAACATGCCCATGTAGTGCATTACGAACATGCACATACTGATGGCGACTCGGTTGTTTTTTTTAGTAACGACAACATAGTGCACATGGGCGACATTTACTTTAATTTTGGCAGCTTACCGTTTGTTGATGTAGATAGCGGCGGCAGCGTTGATGGTATTTTAGCGGCAGTAGACGATGTAGTTAAACAAATTGACGACAACACTAAAGTAATACCAGGACACGGTAAGGTAAGTGACCGTTCAGGACTGATAGCGTATGGTAAGCTAGTTCAAAACGCGAAAGACGTAATGCTAAAAGCAATGCAAAATAATGCAAGCTTAGAGCAAGTACTTAAAGCCGATCCATTGGCAGAACTTGGTCTTGAATACGCAGGCTGGTTACCAAAAGAGAAAGTAACCACACTTTTTTATCGCAGTTTAAAGTAGTACATCTAAAGTAAAAAACATGATACAAAGCTGAGTGTATTCTTGATTTAATCGAGCGTACATTCGGCTTTTATTTTCTTATGCCTAAAGGAGTTGTGTATGTCGGCAGAAAAAACCCATCTTGAAATTTGTAACTTAACCAGAGAGCAATATCCGCAAATTAAAACCTTGATGGATCAAGCGTATCCCGACTTAGGTGGTGCGTGGCCAAGTCATACCATTTTTAGATTAATAGACCAATTTCCTGAAGGGCAAATAGGTATTGTAGATGACGGTGTGCTGGTGGGCTTAGCATTAAGTGTACAAGTTGATTACACACGTTTTTCAAACCCGCATACATACGAAGATATTGCAGATGGTCACGACCGGGTATTTAGCGATACCGACGGCGATGCGCTATACGGCTTAGATGTTGCCATTAGCGAAACTCACAGAGGCATGCGCTTAGGTCGTCGCCTTTATGATGCCCGTAAAGAACTGTGCCGCCAATATAACCTACGCGCTATTTTAGCGGGTGGGCGTATTCCGCGTTATTACAATCACAGTAGTGAAATGACGCCAATGGAATACATTGCAAAAGTAGATCAGAGAGAGCTATACGATCCTATTTTAAGTTTTCAGTTATCTAACGATTTTCAGGTAAAGCGTTTACTTAAAAAGTACTTACCAGAGGATCAAGAGTCAGTTGGTTACGCCACTTTACTTGAGTGGAATAACATTATGTATGAACCAACCGACACGGTACTCGAGTCAACTAAATCAATTGTGCGTGTAGGTGCTGTGCAATGGCAAATGCGTTGTGTTGAATCGGTTGAAGAAATGCTAAAGCAGGTTGAATACTTTGTAGATACCGTATCTGACTACAAAAGTGACTTTATATTATTCCCTGAATTTTTTAACGCGCCATTAATGGGCTTAGGAAATCAAAGCAACCAAACTGAAGCGATTCGTTATTTAGCGGAATATACCGAAACGTTTAAAAACGCGATGTCGCGTATGGCAATAGAATACAACGCCAATATTATTACTGGCTCTATGCCGCTTGCCGAAGACGATAAAATTTATAACGTGAGTTATTTATGCCACCGCAGCGGTAAAATAGACGAGCAACGTAAAATACATATTACCCCGCATGAGCAAAACGATTGGGTTATTCAAGGCGGCGACAAAATTGCTGTATTTGAAACCGATGCTGGGCGTGTAGGTATTCAAATTTGTTATGACGTAGAGTTTCCTGAGCTTTCACGCATATTAGCAAAACAAGGGTTAGATATTTTGTTCGTCCCATTTTGGACCGATACTAAAAATAGCTACTTACGTGTGCGCCATTGTGCACAAGCGCGTGCAATAGAAAACGAATGTTATGTGGTTATTGCAGGCTCGGTAGGTAACTTACCACAAGTAGAAAGCCTTGATGTGCAGTACTCACAATCGGCTGTGTTAACGCCATCGGACTTTTCGTTCCCGCACGATGCAACACTTAACGAAGCCACACCTAATACAGAAATGCTGTTATTTAGTGACCTTGATATGGATAAGCTTAAAATCCTTCACAGCGAAGGCACAGTGCGTAACTTAAAAGATCGACGTGAAGATTTATACGACGTAATTTTGAAAAAGAGAGATGTTTAATGGCGTGGATTTATTTGGTTATTGCCGGTTTACTTGAAATTGGCTGGCCGATAGGTTTAAAAGTTTCACAAAACCCAGATACTCGTTGGCAGGGTATCGCAATAGCGGTGGCATTTTTAGTCGCTAGTGGTTTTATGTTGTGGCTTGCACAAAGGCAAATATCAATGGGCACCTCATACGCCGTGTGGACAGGCATTGGCGCTGCGGGTACGTTTTTAGTGGGTATATTGTTTTATAACGATGCCGCTACATTTGGTCGTATTGCGGGAGTATTAATGATTATTAGCGGTGTGATAACACTTAAAATAAGCTCTTAATTGGTAATTTGAATAAACGCTTAATTATGAATAGCGCAGGTATAAAAGCCTGCGCTTTTTTATGCTCTTAACTTGGTAGCATGACTAAAACAGCGGCAATGGCTATGAGTATTAAGCCTGCAGTATCTTGTTTTTTAAGTGGCTGTTTTAACCAAAGTACAGCAATTAGCATGGTAAAAAAGACTTCAACCTGCCCAAGTGTTTTAACGTAAGCAACATGTTGTAAGCTCATTGCACTAAACCAGCCAATAGAGCCGATACAACTAAAAACACTAATTGCGGCTGTAGTGCCTTTGTATTGCCACAGTTTACTGAGTGTTTGCGGTTCTTTTAATAATAAATAGCTCAGTAGTATTAGTGTTTGTAAGCTAATTACAAACAGCAAAACCCAAGCGGCTGAGTGTGGAAATAATAATCCTGAGTTTAAGCTGGCTTCACGTACCCACAGTGATGTAAGTGCAAAGCAAGTACCACAAGCAAGGCCTAATAATGCCGTTTTAGCATTAAAGTGTTTAACGCTTGTTATGCCGCTGAGTAGCAATACGGCAATAGCGCCAAAAAACACACCAAGCCAACCGAGTAAAGAAAGTGCCGAGCCAAAAAATAATACACCTAAAATAGCAGCCACTAACGCCTCGCTTTTGGCAAGCCCAGCACCTACGGCGTAATTATTCATTTTAAATAACTTAACCATTAAACCAGTGGCAAGTATTTGCATCACACTTGCGCCTATAATAAATCCCCAAAAGGCATTATTAAACGTAGGCATGGCGGTATCTTGATATTGATAAAGGCCATATAAATACACGGCAGCAATAGGGCCTGCAATAATAAAGCGGGAGAGAGTTACGCCAGCCACACTCACATCGTTACTTAATTTACTTTGCAGGGCATTACGCCATGCTTGCATAAAGGCGGCTAAAAAAGTGAAAAATATCCAGGTCATGGTCGTCATCGTTAAAATGTAAGGCAGTAAAGTTAACAAGCTTTGTGAAGTAAAGCGATGCATTAACTATGATGTTGAATATTCATCATCTGCGACATTATGTCGCATGGGTTTGAGGATATATTTAGCTATAGTAAGCCTGATGTTATTGTTAGCCGCCAGCGTTTGTCATAAAACGTATCTGGCGGCTTTTTTATTGCGCTTATGCTAAATTATCCGAAACATCAAAAGGATAAATTATGACAACATTAGTTGTATGTGCATTACTTGCGGTATTAATGCCTTACTTTGCAAAAGTGCCGGTTGCTATAGCAATGGCAAAATTAGGTCGATACGACAATAAACACCCAAGGGCGCAACAAACAAAATTAACCGGCTTTGGTGCACGGGCGCTTGCTGCTCATCAAAACTGTTTTGAATCGCTTGCTGTTTTTGCTGTCGCTATTGCAGTTGTACTGGGCACTAACTCTGTAGGTGCAGTAACCGAAATGCTAGCTGTTACGCATATTGTGTCGCGTATTTTGTATTGCGTATTTTACTATATGAACCTAGATATAATTCGCTCATTAGTGTGGTTTATTGGTTTGGGTACAGCCATTGCCATGATTGTGGTGAGTTTGTAACTTTATAGCGTAAAACCACAAAGCAAGCAGCCTAAAAGGGCGCTTGCTTTGTAGTCTTGAACAACTCGAGGTGTTAATGCGATACTTTAATTCGCTCTATTAAATCGGTAGGCGCCACTTCACTATTAATCGCAAAATCTAGTTGCACAAGTACATCTTCAAAACCTGAATCTGATGCTTTATATTTCCATTTTGCTAGCGCCTCTTTCGCTGATTTATCAAAAACATCTTTAGGTTTAGATTGAATAACACTAATGTTTTTTGTTTTACCGTTTGCTGCAATATCGTATTTTAATACAACAGAGCCGCTGATCCCTTGTTGAGCTGCTTGTATTGGGTAAGCAGGTTCAATGCGTATTGTTGGTGAAATGTGATCCTCTTTAGTCATTGCTTCTGGTTGCTTTGCAATTGCTAAGCCACTTAGCATGCTTGCGGCTACAAGTAATAAGCCACCTTTAGCAAACTTTGAACGCTCCCCGTTGTGTTTTATATTAGTAAGTCGTTGTAACATGGTTTTTTTATCTCCGTAGTGTGAATAAGCCATAAGTCCTGTGGGCGCATTTGCCGCGCAGTTTATTAAGGCTTTGCTATATAAAATATGTTGTTGTGTGGTTTTATTGCTAAGTACCCGTTCATCACAAGTCAGCTCTTGTAGTCGGCGCATGCTTGCGTAACAAAACCAAGCTAGTGGGTTAAACCAAAGTAAAATAGTAGGTAGTAATATAAGTGCGTTTGTTAGGTTGTCTTTGCGTTTTATGTGTACGTTTTCGTGCTCTAAAATAAGCGCTAATGTGGCTTTATCAAACTGGGTATTGTAGTTACTCGGTAACACCAGCTTGCTGTTTAAAATACCCACCACCATTGGCGTTGCCACATATTGACTGGTGTAGGTTTTAACACTAGTGGCAAGAGTGCCTTCAAATTGTGTTAACTCAGTTAACTGCAGGCTTTTAACAAAGCGGGTATGCGTAATAAAGCTAGCTATTAATAACCCTGCGGTAATAAGTACATATATGAGCGCCCAGCTAATACCCATTTCATGTGTAAAAGGCTGGTTAGGGGTGATTAAGTAATGGCTAATATTGCTATTTTGCAGTGGTTTAATCGCATTTGGTAAATTAGCAATAACCAATGCCGCAGGTAATAGCCATGCTAATTTATATACAAACCGCGAGCCAAGGGCTTTTAAACCAAATCGCTCGAGTAAAATAAATCCACAAAACAAAATGCTTAATAGTAATTGCTGCTCAATCAACCAATTAAAACCAGTTTGAATAACCATGTTAATCCCTTACTTTTGGTTTTTTTCCCAGTCATCTATAACTTTTTTAAGCTCGTTTATATCTTGCTGAGAAAGCTGCTCCGATTTAGCAAAACCACTTACAAGTGGCGCAATACGCCCACTAAAAAAGCGCTCAATAAAGTTTTGGCTTTCTTTTAAGGTGTAGTCGGCGCGCTCCATACACGGCATATAAATATACTGACGACCTTCTTTTTCAAATGTAAGTGCGCCTTTTTTTACTAGTCGACCTAGTAGGGTTTTAATGGTTTTTTCGTGCCATTGCTTATCGTCGCTTAAGCGCTCAATTATTTGGCTCGCGGTGGCGGGGTAGTTAATCCAAAGTGCGTCGAGCACGTCAAACTCTGCTTTTGATAACTCAATCATGCTATTGCCTACAAATGTAATCTTTAATTAAAGACTACACCTGTAATCTATAATTGCAAGTTTATTTTTTAAATTTTTGAGATGTAATTAAGTGACTTGGTATTAGACTTTTGAAATATCGTTTTTATTAATTTGTATATATTGGTTTTCAGGTAGGTTTAGTTTTGAAAGGGTGAGGTCACTAAATTGCACTCTAAATAAATCAATTACTTTATATCCGCAGTAATGCGCCATTTTACGTATTTGTCTGTTTAGCCCTTGTTTTAAAACAATACTAAACTGATTGCTGGCTATTTTATTTACTTCACAAGGCAGGGTTATGTGTTTATCAACGGGTACGCCTGCTGCCATTTTTTTACAAAAAGCATCGTCTAAAGGCTTATTTACGGTGACTAAATAATGTTTAGGCTGGTGGAAGTCAGGATGTATTAGTTGATTACAAAAATCCCCATCGTTGGTCAAAATAAGCAAACCGCGAGAGTCTTTATCTAATCGACCAATAGGGTAAACGCGGGTGAGTGTGGGCAAATGGTGAATAAGGCTGGCTGGGTCATCAATATTTAATTTACAGTCAATACCTACTGGTTTGTGGTACGCAAAATAAACTAAATCGGCAGCACCTTTAATTTCTTTTTCGTTCACAATTATTGTGTCTTGCTCATCAACGTGATCTATATGATTTGCTGGGCGATTATTTACAGTCACCACACCTTCATCAATTAAACGCGATGCCTGTTTACGAGAACAAATACCTGCATGGGCAATATATTTAGCGAGTCGGATTTTTGTGCTCATAACGTGTGACGCCAGCGGCTAATAAAAATTTGATCGTGATTATAGCAAAGCTGCGTATCGATAATGTTAAATAACCAGAACTCAGGTTAAATATAAAAAGGTAGCCAAGATGGGTATTAAATTTTCACAGTTAAAAAAGCACGAACCGCTACAAAAAGTCATTGTTCACTCGTTAGATATGGCGCTTTATCAAGTATCGGTAATGATTAATAACGTTGAATATTATGTAACAGAAGACAGCGGTGAGTTTTTAAGAGCGCTCAGCCCACTGCATGTTCAAAAGCGTTTTGAAAAAATAGCGTATGCCGAAATGGTACTGCGCCAAACAAGTGCTTACGATGAAATGTGCGGTCAGCCGGATAAAACCAGCAGCAATATGCTTGAAGTACCTTACGGTAAAAATAATCTTTATTGATTGAGCTAATTTGCTAGTATCTACTTTTTAAGGGCGATAAATGTATCAATTAAAAGTAGATAATACCGATGCGTTAAACTCAGCGCTTCGCGCACAAATGGTTGAATTTAACGCCCAGCATTTTGATGCGCAAAGAGTGCCATTAGGCTATAAATTTACTGATGAGCAAGGCGAGCTTGTTGCCGGTATTAGTGGGTGTGTGTTTGGAAATTGGCTGATGATTAATTGGCTTTGGTGTAGCGATAGTGCACGAGGTAAAGGGCTTGCAGATAAATTGCTAACGGCACTTGAGCAAGCTGCTATTGAGCTAGGAGTAACAACTGCTCAGCTTGATACACTTGATTTTCAAGCAAAACCTTTTTACGAAAAGCGCGGTTATAGTGTTAAGTATCAACTTAATAATTACCCACGCTCAGGTACGCGTTACTTTATGGAAAAGCCACTTTAATTTTTGCTGGCTATTTTTCTTTTAGTGGCTCGCCTTCAAAGGTAATTCCTAAAAAAGGTGTTGCCTCTGGTGCTAACATAAAAGTGCGAATATTTAGGTGATCATCGCCTTTTGGGTTTTGCAGCACGTCTTGTCGGTAAAACTTACCAAAGCAATCTAACGTATTTTGTTTACTTAAATCGTTTAATTTAGCAAACGCAAAAATTTTACATGAGCCGTTGTTCTCACTCGCAGCGCTAAGTAATCCATGGTTATTAAAGCCACATGCAGTAAAGTCGTAATTTGCTTCAATCACCGCCATTGTATCGGTAAATTGAATGCTTTTTGGGTTTTCAGCAAGTGCTTTTAAATAGTTATTTAGTGTCATGTGTTACCTTTGGATTTTTAATTATTTAGCGCTCAACTCTAGCTCATCTGTTTGCTGATTTATATTGAATTTAAATCGCGATAAAAAGTTCATCCCTAGCAAACCTTGTCCGCGTGTGTTTTCAATGCTCAACACTTCAAAACCATAAATAATTTGCGAGCCCACTTTAAACGATTCAATTTGATAACGCTTTACAATAATTTGACCATTCGCTGTATTTACCGTTACATCGCCTAAATACAAAGGCAGTGGCGAAATTTTCTCAATAATATTTGTAGGTAGTGAGGTCACGCTTGCGCCTGTATCAATTATTAGTTCGGTCGATAGATTGTTATTTATTTCGGTGTTTATTAAGTAATGCGCGCCGTAAGGCGTTAAAGCAACAAAGTCGTCTTGCGATTGTGCTTTATTGATCATAGCTTGCAGTGTTTGCACTTGGCTTTTTAGATTGTGCTGGTTTGGCATTCGATCAAGGGTTGCTTGTGCACTAATTAAATCGCCTTGCTGAAAGTAGGCGTACGCAAGCGGATATAAAAACTGCGCGTTATCGCTTTTATAATCAAGCCAAATTTGTGTTTGCTCAATAATAGCTTGCCAATTTTGTTGCTCAGTTAATGTGTGTAATTCGTTTTGAGTGAGCGTATTTAAGCGTGTATTTACGTTGTTTTGCTGATCAGCAGGTTGTAATGAATTAAGCTCAAATAAAGCAATAATGGCGTTTTGTGTTTGCTCGCTATTTATTAAATACTCAACCTGTAAGTTAAGTAATTCTACGTTATAAGGGCTGTTATTTAATAGCGCATTGAGAAATGATTCGCTGAGTAATAAATTGCTATTTAGCCATGTTTTAAGCTGTATCAGCCACGATGAATAAAGGTTTTTTGCACTTTCTGGATTGCTGTTTTTGAGTTGTCGATAGCTACTAAGTGCGGCTTCAAATTGGTGTTGTTTAAATTGCTGCTTTGCCGTATTTAGTAACGTATCTTGTTGTTTAGGCGATATGCTTTGCTGGGTACTTTGCGTTTTTTGTGGTGTAGTTAACGCAGGCTGCGGCCATAATAAATAAGCGTTAAGGCTAAGCGAGCCAATTAATAGCAAGGTGATTAGCTTGGTATAGTGGCTCATTGTGACCTCTTATTTTTAATAGGTTATTTAATAAAGTGCGTTAAGGCATGAATATTGGCTATTTCAATATCGGCCAGCCCTTTATAAGCATAATTGGCGCCTTGATCGTTTAACCATACCGATTGGCAACCGGCATTATTTGCGCCTTGTACGTCGGTATCTAGGCTATCGCCAATATGTAAAATATCGCTTTTAGCAACATTTAAATGTGTGGCTGCTTTATCAAATAGGGTGCTGTGAGGTTTTGCTTTACCGTGCATACCTGCTTGCAGTACGAGTTCAAATTTATCGTGTAAGTTAAAGCGTTCAATTTCAACATTGCCGTTAGTAATTGCAACAAGCGTAAAGTGTTTGGCTAGGTTATCTAGTAAGTTAAGTACGTCATCGCTTACGACTATGTTGCTGCGCGCATCGGCAAAGGCGTTATAGGCGGCATTTGCATGGCGCTCTACTTCATCTGCGGTAAAGCCAAGTTTAGAAAGCGCTAAACGTAGGGTGTGTTTGCGCCATTTAGTTACATCATCCGCGAGATCTGGGTTTTGTATTACGGCAAGTTCTCGGCATAGTTGCCAGTACTTTAGACCTTGCTCTTGATAGCCAGGTAGTGCGTTTAAATAATTTTGTTGGGCTTTAACGGCTGCTTTTATAATAGGGTGGTTACTGTATAACGTGTCATCTAAATCAAAGCTCATGACAGAAAATGGCTTAATAGCACGATTAAATCGGATCATATTTATTTTCCTAATCAGTTCGTTTTTTTGCGCGAGGGTGGGTGTTGTCGTACACCTTGGCTAAATGTTGAAAATCTAAATGTGTATATACTTGTGTAGCCGACAAACTGCTGTGCCCTAGTAATTCTTGCACGGCGCGTAAATCACCAGACGATTCTAAAATATGTGACGCAAACGAGTGGCGCAGCTTATGCGGGTGAACCTGCGAGCTAATGCCTTGTTTTATTCCCCACTCTTGCATGCGTAGGCGCACTTGGCGAATCGAAATACGATTTTTTTGGCTACTTAAAAATACTGCTATTTCATCGGGCTTTGCAAACTGAGGGCGTATTGTGAGCCATTTTTTTAATGCATCTAACGCTTTTTTGCCCACCGGAATTAATCGCTCTTTATTGCCTTTACCACGCACTAAAATTTCGCTATTGGCAGCACTAATATCTTGCATGTTAGCGCCAACTAACTCACTTATACGCAGCCCTGATGAATACATAAGCTCCATCATTGCTTTATCTCTAATAGCGAGAGGTTCGTCGTCGGGTATTTCGAGCAAGCGTGCCATTTGATCTACATCGAGATTTTTAGGCAGGGGCTTTGCAAACTTAGGGCCTTTTATACCTATTGCCGGATTATGGTAATGCGATTGCTCGGCAATGTTTTTTGCTTTTAAAAACTTATACAAACTACGAATGCAGCTGAGCTTTAAACTAATAGTACGCCCACTTAATTGTTTTGAGCGTAGTGCCATGCTGTAGCGGCGAATATGCTCGCCTTGCACGCCAAACCAGTCGTCACATAATTTGCTAAAATAAAGTGCTGCAAAGCCAAGCTGGCTTACATATTGGTTTACGGTGTGCGCTGAATATTGTTTTTCAAACTTTAAATAATCGCTAAATAGCGTTATAGGTGTACGCCAATTGTCGCTTAACTGGGTAATATTAGGCGCATCGTCACTCATGCTAGTTTTTGCAACCGCAGGTGTAATGCGTTTATAAAGTCGAGTACAAACAGATTATCTTGAGCGGGCTCAAAATGGTTTACGTTACTGCTACCAAACGCCAAAATAGCGATAGGGTGCTTGGTGTCGCCAATTAAATAAATAGCGACAGATTGTGTATCTTCACTAAATAATAATTCGCGCTCTTGCTGATTAATACGCCCTAAATAATGCCCAGAATGGGTAAGGCGATGCGCAATAAGTTCGTCGTATTTGGGATTATATTTTACTAATTTGCAGTCGTTAACATCTTCACTTGAGCAAATTATATTGCGTAGATTATTTGCAAGAGTATCAAAATCGTCATGATTCCAAAGCTGGCGATGGCACTGGCTAAACAAACGATATACAAGCTCGTTTTGCGTTGCATGCTTGCTCATAGCATCTATTTGGTTTTTTAAAAGCGTGTTGTGCTCGCGTAATTGGCGTTGCTGAATATGTACCAGCGACGTTGCACCTTGAGCTTGCTGTTGCAGCTCAAGTTGTGCGAGTAGCTCCGGGTGTTGAACCAAAAAATCAGGATGTTGATGTAAGTAATCAATAACCTGTTCTTTACTTAGCTCGCTCATAGCGCTACTTGCCCGTCGAACACATGCTCTGCGGGGCCAGTCATGCGTACTGGGTGACCTTCGCCACTCCAACGTACTTGTAAGCTACCGCCTGGTAAATCTACTTGAACGGTTGTTGATAATTTATTTTGCATGTGACCAATAACCATTGCTGCACACGCACCTGTGCCACAGGCTAGGGTTTCGTTAACGCCTCGCTCCCACACTCTTAATTTAATGTGTTCATGCGATACAACTTGCATAAAGCCAATGTTCGCTTTTTGCGGAAAACGTTCGTGGTTTTCAAGTAATGGACCCAATATATCAACTTGCGCGGTGGTTACGTCGTCAACTTCTAGCACGCAATGCGGGTTACCCATAGATACCGCGCCACTAAATACAGTGTGTTCTTCGGTTCTAATAATATAAGTAAGCTCACGCTTGCTCGCTTTTAAAGGGATTTTACTTGGCTCAAAATTTGGATGACCCATGTTAACCGTTACTTGACCGTCTTTTTCTATGTAGAGCGTTAAGTTGCCCGACTTGGTCGACACAGTAATTTTATGCTTGTTAGTAAGGCCCTTCATACGTACAAAGCGGGCAAAACAGCGTGCGCCGTTACCGCATTGTTCTACTTCGGTACCATCGGCATTAAATATTCGATAATGAAAGTCGAGATCAGGAGAGTATGGCGCTTCAACCATTAGCAATTGGTCAAAGCCAATGCCAAAATGGCGATCTGCCAGTTTTTTGATTTGATCTCGCGACAAAAAAACATTTTGTGTAATGTTATCAATCACAACAAAGTCGTTGCCTAAGCCGTGCATTTTGGAAAAATTAACTAACATAGCGCTCTAATTCGGTTTTGCTCTGTGCTAATCATGCCACAGAGCAGCTAGTAGACAAAAACGTTTATGGTAAAACTTTCTCACCCTGATAAAGGCTTTCAATAGTTTCGCGTTCACGAATAAGATGATGCTGCTGACCATCTACCATTATTTCTGCAACACGCGGGCGCGAGTTGTAGTTTGAACTCATGGTAAAGCCGTATGCACCAGCACTTCGTTGTGCGAGTAAGTCGCCTTGTTTAAGCGCTAGTTCACGATCTTTTCCTAAAAAGTCGCCGGTTTCGCACACAGGGCCCACAATATCAAAGTTGTGAGTCGGTGTTTCGTCGTCGCGAACTGATACCGGAATGATTTTTTGCCACGCTTGATAAAGCGCAGGGCGAAGCATGTCGTTCATACCTGCATCTACAATGGCAAAAAATTTGTCTTGGTTTTGTTTAATAAATTCAACTTGAGTAACTAAAATACCTGCGTTAGCTGCAATAGCGCGCCCTGGTTCAAAAATTAGTTCAAGGTGTTTATAGTTAGCTAAGCGTTCGGTAACTTGCGCTGCATATTCACTTGGGTGCGGTGGTTGCTCGTTGTTATATGGCACGCCTAAACCGCCACCAATATCTAAGTGAATTAGCTCAATACCGTTGGTTTTTAGCTCATCAATAAGCGCCATGAGTTTATCAAGGGCTTCTAAAAATGGTCTAACTTCAGTTAATTGAGAGCCAATATGGCAATCAACACCAATAATTTTTAAACCAGGTAAAGCCGCTGCTTGTTGATAAACACTTACAGCAGTTTGTATATCAATACCAAATTTATTTTCTTTTAAACCAGTAGAAATATACGGATGTGTTTTTGCATCTATGTCGGGGTTTACGCGAATAGAAATAGGCGCTTCTAAGTTAAGCTCGCAAGCCACTTCAGAAATACGCTCAAGCTCAGAGGCTGATTCAACGTTAAAGCATTTAATCCCCAATTTTAATGCGTACGCTATTTCGTCTGCTGTTTTAGCCACGCCCGAAAAAACCACTTTAGAAGCATCGCCTCCCGCTTTAATTACACGCGCAAGTTCGCCTTTGGATACAATATCAAAACCCGATCCTAGGCGCGCTAATATATTAAGCACGGCAATATTTGAGTTTGCTTTTACGGCGTAACACACCAAGCTTTTATGATTTTTAGTGGCGTTAGCAAACGCTAAATAATGGCGCTCAAATGTAGCGCGCGAGTACACATAACACGGCGTACCGTATTGCTGCGCTATGCTTGCCACACTGACGTCTTCGGCAAATAATTGGTTGTTTTTGTAGTTAAAATAATCCATTTATTGCTCCTGACTTTGCGATATTTTGGCTTGCTCAGCGGTAGTGGCTGGCTGAGCTGTATTTTGAGGTTGGTTTTGCTCTGTTTGTTGCTCTGGTAAATATAACGGACCGCTTTGTCCGCAGCCAGCTAAGGCGCTTAACAGTACAGTGCTTATTAATAGTTTTTTTAATTGTAAGGTATGTGTCGCTTTCATTAGATTAATACGGTTGCTGGCTTTATAATCGCAGAGTAACAGAATATCTAAAAAATGCAGCTATTCGCGGATGATTTTATTCCTGTTACACTAGGACTTGTTTATCTCTCGAGGTTGAATTTGCGCTGCCCGTTGGGTTCGTCCTAGGAACGATTTACTCTTTGTTGCTCGGTTTTAACTTAGTCCACTAGGTTACAAACCTCGCGCCGCGATTAAATCGCCCCTAGATAGAACAAATTTCAATCCTGAAAGGTTAACAGGCCCTAGCTGCACATTTTTAAAGCTAATTCAAAGCTAAAACGTACCCAATATTAGGCGGCTCGCCTGCAAAGGAAATAACAATGACTGAACACGAATATCACCAATTAGCCGAAGCTCTTATGTTCACTATTGAAGAGCAGGTTGATGATTGCGAAGCTGATTTAGATTACGAATCGGCACAAGGTATTTTAGAAATTATTTTTCCTGATAAAAGTAAAATAGTGATTAACAAGCAAGCACCTCTTCATCAAGTATGGGTTGCGACTAAGTTTAATGGACATCATTTTGAAATGCGTGATGGGTTATGGATTGATAACCGTTCTGGCGCTGAATTTTGGGCGTTTATAAATGAAGCCTCAACTCGCCAAGCAGGCCAAGAAGTTAAGTGGCAATCATCACTATGAGTTTAGAATTTGTAGAATATGCAGCCCAAAGTGAGCACAAAGCAACGGTTATTTGGTTACATGGTTTAGGTGACTCTGGGGATGGTTTTGCGCCAGTAGCTCCGCAGCTTAATTTACCAAGTGAGCTTGGTATACGGTTTGTTTTTCCGCATGCGCCAGTACAACCGGTCACCATAAATGGTGGTATGGAAATGCGCTCTTGGTACGATATTAAATCTATAGAATTAGATAAGCGTGCCGATGAACAAGGCGTAAGGGATTCGGCTGCAAAGGTAGAAGAGTTAATTAATAAAGAAATTGCTAATGGCATACCTGCTAATAAAATTATTTTAGCTGGTTTTTCTCAAGGTGGTGTTGTGTCTCTGCATTTAGCACCGCGCTTTGAGCAAAAGCTTGGGGGTGTTATGGCGCTTTCTACTTATATGTGTGTGCCGCAAAAATTTGCTGATGAAGCAAAGCATACTGATTTAAACGTATTTATGGCTCATGGTAGCCAAGATAACGTTGTACCGCATAGTGCGGGAAGAAGTGCGTTTGAAGTATTAACAGCACATAACATGGATGTAAGCTGGCAAGAATATCCAATGGCCCACCAAGTTTGCGCAGAAGAATTGCAAGCTATTCGCCAATGGTTAATTGCTCGTTTAAGCTAATTTTGGAACCGCTGAGGTCAATATGAGTCAAAAAATAGTTATTAAAGCAAATGTTAAACGCGAACTACAAGAGAGTGTACCAACGGTAAGCTACGAGTGGAATTGGCGTCGTATTGTGAGTATTGCTATGTTGGTATTAATGACCTCTGCAGCAGTTGTGTATGGCTTAACAATGTCAGCCAGTGCAGAGCAAGGTGAGCATCCAAATGAGCAGGAGCAATTTTTAAGCTTTAGCAGTAACGCTCAAAACCAGACAAACCTTGAAGTAACGGATGTTGAGCCTGAATCATCAGTAAACAATACCCCTAATGAGCCTGCAGAGGTAATGCAAGCTCGGATTGAACCGTTGTCAGCTGAGCAAAATGAGGCTCAACTAAGCATTTCAAGTAATACATCTGATGAAGCTGAGCTTGTAAATAATCCCCCTGTTTTATTGGCTAACAACGATAGTGTTACTGAACAAAGCGAAAGCATTAATACAGAGTTAAACTCAAACCTTGATAATGATGTGCAAGAAGAAACCGCAGAAGCTCAAAACGTAGCTGAGCCAGCCAGTCAAAGCGACTTACTTTTAGAGTTAGAAAGTGATGATGGCGCATTGAGTGGCACTGAAGGTTTTTCGCCGACAGCACAAGTGGCAAGTGTGGCTTTGGGCGCGCAAATAGACACGGGTAAAATTAGCCGTGCGGTACTTACTCGTAAAGTAAGTAAGCGTGAGCCCACTAATGTGTTTGCTGCTGATATTAGATTAAGTCAGTTTGATGAAGGTGTATCGTTTTTTAGTGAGATTAAAAATCTTCAAGGCCAGCAAGTTAAGCATGTTTGGTCGTTTGAAGGTGAAACTATGGCTGAAATTACACTTAACGTTACTTCGCCTCGCTATAGAACGTACTCAACAAAAAATATCATGGACACACAAACAGGCCATTGGCGTGTTGATGTAGTTGATGAGCAAGGCAATTTAATTGCCCAAAAAGAGTTTAGAATTTTAGCTGACTAAAACTAGCTAAACGCAGTAATTAATTGGATACCCCTATGACAGAAAAAACAAAATTAGTACGCATCGCAACGCGCAAAAGCGCCTTAGCACTTTGGCAGGCCGAATTTGTAAAAGCAGAGCTTGAGCGTTTTCATGCAGATGTGCGCGTAGAATTAGTCCCAATGTCGACGCAAGGGGATATAATTTTAGATACGCCATTGGCTAAAATTGGCGGTAAAGGCTTATTTGTTAAAGAGCTAGAGCAAGCTATGTTAGATGGCCGAGCTGATATTGCCGTGCATTCTATGAAGGACGTGCCAGTAGAGTTCCCAGAAGGATTAGAACTGTATACTATTTGTGAGCGTGAAGATCCGCGTGATGCGTTTGTATCAAACAATTTTGCAAATTTAAACGAGCTACCACAGGGCGCTATTGTGGGTACTTCGAGCTTACGCCGCCAGTGCCAAATTAAAGCACTTCGCCCTGATTTAGATATTCGTGATTTGCGCGGTAATGTAAATACGCGTTTAGGTAAATTAGATGATGGCCAATACGATGCTATTATTTTAGCGGCAGCGGGGCTTATTCGTTTAAAAATGAGTAAGCGTATTGCTGACTACATTGAGCCAGAAGTGTCATTACCGGCAAATGGTCAAGGCGCTGTAGGTATTGAATGTCGTATTGATGATGAAGTAACAAAAGCATTACTTGCACCACTTGAGCATACCCAAACACGTATTCGCGTAAATGCAGAGCGTTCGATGAACCGCTATTTAGAAGGTGGTTGCCAAGTTCCTATTGGTGCTTATGCATTAGTTGATGGCGAGCAGGTACATTTGCGTGGTTTAGTGGGGGCTGTTGATGGCAGCGAAATTTTACGTGACGAAGTAACAGGTCATGTAAATGACGCAGAAGAACTAGGTATTGAGCTTGCTAAAAAATTACTAGCTCAAGGCGCAGACAAAATATTAGCTGAAGTTTATAGAGACGCATAAATGACACATATTCTGATAACTCGGCCCGAAGGAAAAGGCGCAGCCCTTGCACAGCAACTTGAGCAAGCGGGTTATCAGGCGTCTTTATTTCCGGTATTAAAAATAACGCATTTAACACCCTCCAGCACTGAACTTAGTCCGCTGTTAAATGCAGATAAAATAATATTTATATCGCAAGATGCAGTCAGTGCACTTTCGCAATTAAAACCCGATATAAATACCAAAGCGCAGTTTTATGCGGTTGGACAACAAACAGCCGACATTATATATGAGCAATTTGGTGTGCGCGCAGCAGTACCAAAGCAGTATGATTCAGAAGGGTTACTTGCGCTCAAATCACTCGCCGAGGTTGATGGCAGTAATATAGTGTTAGTTAAGGGGCAAGGTGGCCGCCCTGAGTTAGCTAAAACGCTAAAAGAGCGTGGTGCTTTTTTAAATAATTGTGTTGTGTACAAACGTGAACCCACAGAGAGTATCACCCCTAACTGGACAGACCACTGGAAAAGCCAGAATGTACACGGTATAGTCATAACAAGTAATGCAGCAGTTGATGCTATATTTAAAAGCCTTACTGCACACCAACTACAATGGTTACAACAGTGCCGATTTTATGTTGCAAGCGAGCGGATAGCCGCTTATTTAAAGTTGCAACAGGTAAGTTCGGCTAATATACACATTGCAGCAGGGGCTAGCGATAATGCTATGTTTACCTGCATAAATCAGCAAGGTAGCAACATGAGCGAACAGTCAAAGCCAGTTACGGCAGAAAAAGCCACATCAACAATAGCTAACCCGGCCTCAGCTAAATCAGCTAAGCAAGAGCCAGCAGCTACAAAAAATACGACAGAAAAAAACAAACAAAAGGTAAGTAAGGTTGCAGCACTTGCGCTTCTTATTTCGTTAATTGTGGCCTCTGGTGTTGGATACGAGTTTTATCAAAAATTAAATGCTGGTAAGGCGCAAAACCTAGCCGTTAATGAGTTAAGCGAGCAAAATAAGTTACTCGTTCAAGAGCTGCAAGCACTTAAATCGGCGCAATCTAATTTGCAGCAAGCGCTGTTTAATAGTGAGAAAAAAGTAGCCGCAACCCTAAGTGAAAGTGCAGCTCAAAATCAGCAAGAGCTAAAAGCAGCCCTGCAAAAAGCGCAGCAACAAGGCTCGTCTTTAAACCCACAAGAAGTAACCAGCTTACAGCGTATGGCTGAATTTAAACTATGGGCTGAAAAAGATTACCAAGGCACTAGTGCTGTTTTAAAGCGCTTAGATGCATTACTTAGCGAACACCCAGGAACAGTTGAAGTTCGCCAAGCTATTATGCAAGACATACAAACACTTGATAGCCTTAAACCTGTTGCAACAGAGGCTATTTATTTACAGCTAAACAGTGTACTAAGCAGTATTGACGACTTAGTTTTTAATGCAGTTAATTTACCAGAAGAAGCAGCTACAATAGATGAAAATGCTTTAAGTGGTGACGTGAGTGATTGGCAGCAAAACTTGAGTAATAGCTGGAATAAAATTGTGGATAGCTTTATTACTATTCGTCAGCACGAGGGTGTTTCCATTGAGCCATTACTTACGGATCAAGAGCGCCATTTAATAAATCAACGAATCAAGCTTAATATAACTCAGGCACAAGATGCACTTATGAGTAAGCAGGCGAGTATTTTCTTTAGCGCCCTAAGTGAAGCAAAACGTTTAGTTGGTGAGTACTTTAAGCAAGACGATGATACAACTAAAACGGTACTTAAAGCGTTGTCTAAACTTGAAAAAGAGCAGCTTAACTTTAATCCAAAAGTAACCTTAAACAGTACACAAAAGGTTAAGGAGTGGGCGCAATGATAGGGCTAATTATTTTAATTGTAGCTATTGTTGTTGTACTAGCGGTTACTCCATTCGTTCTAGATGAAAAAGGTTATGTACTTATTTCATTTAACAATACGACGATAGAAGGCACGATAGTATCGTTTTGTATAATGGCAGTCATTACCGCTGTTGTTTTATATTTAACATATAAGTTAATTCGTTATTTATTATCGATTTATCATAATACTAAGCATGGCTTTTTTGCACGTAGCCAAGAGCGCAAACAAGCAGCTATTGAGCAGGCTCTTTGGAGTGCTATTAATGATGATTACGAGCACGTAGAACAGGCTTTATCGGGTAATAGCGTACCAGATAAGTTTGAAGATATTCGCTTAGCATTACTTGCAAAAGCAGCGCTTGCTAATAATCAAACAGATAAAGCACTTGAGCGTTTATTTGAAATAAGCCCAGAGCATCAATTAAAAGTAGCAAAGCTATGGTTGGCAAGTGGCGACAGTAGCGCGATTGAATCACAAATGCGTATTAGCGCAGAAGCTAAAAAAGCCACCGC
Source organism: Pseudoalteromonas sp. SWYJZ12 (assembly GCF_015864395.1). Classification (NCBI taxonomy): domain Bacteria; kingdom Pseudomonadati; phylum Pseudomonadota; class Gammaproteobacteria; order Alteromonadales; family Pseudoalteromonadaceae; genus Pseudoalteromonas; species Pseudoalteromonas sp. SWYJZ12. Next base: position 25,602 of record NZ_JADYXH010000009.1, on the reverse strand, counting down.
ACTTGAGTTAAAACTTTATGCAGAAGTATTAGTACAGCAACAACACTTTAGTGCGCTGGAAGATTTTTTGCCGCGTTTATTACGCAAAAAAGCACTTACTGATGCACAGTGGACGCAGTTATTTAGTGCCTACTTTAATGCGTTAGATGCAGACAAACTGAGTGAAAAATATAAACAGCTACCGAAAAAGCTGCAAGCTCATGCCCACACCGCATATTTAATGCAAATGGCGCAAGCAGGTCAATTGGCTGCTATTGAAAGTGACTTAATTAAAATGGTTAAGCACAATGAGCAACACTTAGAGCTTGCCAATATATTAAGTAAAGCAACAGCAGCCGATGCGCCTAAGTTGCAAATAAACATACAAGAACGCCTTAAAAAGGATGATTCAAATAATTCACTATTACTTGCGCTGGCTTGCCTTGCTAATGCTAAAGGTGATTATGACTTAGCAGCTAGAATTTTTGATAAAGCACTGAATAGTGACAATAAAAAACAGTTCTCTGAACAAGCTGTTTTAAGTTATAAAAATAGTGCACAAGCAGAAAAGGCGCTCGTTTTATATCAATAAATGACTACACTATAACTACTTAGCATTTTTTGTAGTTCAGGAGCACAAGCATTGAGAAAGTTTTTGATATTAACCCTTAGCTTGGCTTGTGCTTACTTTTTTACTGGGTATTTTAGCAACTCACTTCTTTCTGTAGATGGCTATGCGGTCGCCTCTTGGCCGCCCTCAGGAATTGCTTTAGCGAGCTTTTTAATTTGGGGACGTAAGTCATTTATTGGCCTTATTCTTGGTGCTTTCTGTACTAACTTAATTCATCTTGATAACACCGTAGATATTCTTCATTTTAATGTGCTTTTACAAGCTATTTGCGTCACTTTAGCCTCTGTTTTACAGGCTTGGATTGGTCGTCAAATTATAGTAAATGTTATAAAGGCTCCACTAGATTTATCTTCTTTAAAGCACAGTATACAGAGCCTAATAGTAGCAGGACCAATATGCTGTGTTATTGCTGCAGGTGTGGGAACTAGTTTATTAGCATTGAATAATGTGATCCCTACGCATGCTATTTTTGATAGCTTTATAGCATGGTGGATTGGCGACAGTATCGGTGTACTTATATTTACTCCACTCATGCTCGCAGCCTTTAATTACACGCAAGTACGCCACCGTATGTTGGTAATTTTACCTTCACTATTAATTTATATACTAATCAGCGTTAGTTTTTATGGCGCTGCCAGTGTTAAAAAAGAAAAAGACATTCAAAAGCAAGAAGCCAAAATACTTACTGTGCAAAATGCTATAAGCCAGAAGCTCGATGGTATTACTGCTCACTTAGGATTGTTAGCTACATTTTTTGCTAGTAGTAATGACGTGAACTTTAAAGAGTTTAAACAATTTACTTCAAAGCAGTTGGACTATAGCCAAGAAATTTTAGCATTTGAATGGATACCTTATGTACCAGCAAATAAACTCGCAGATTTTGAAACACATGAAAATACAGCCACAGGCAAACCTTTATATATAAAAGAAAAGTCACTTGATGGAGGTTGGCAACCTGCAGGTACTCGTAGTAATTACTTTCCTGTAAAATATGTATATCCCTTAAAAGATAATGAAGGTGTTTTAGGGTTTGATTTAGCTTCTAGTAAAGTAAGAGGTGCAGCGCTTAGCAAAGCGAAAGAGCTTAATGAACTTGCACTAAGTGAGCCAATTAATTTAGTCCAAAATACAGCTGAAGACGGTGTACTCTTTTTATATCCTGTTTTTGGAGAGTCGTCTACCGAAGATGATTTTCAAGGTTTTGTGGCTGCGATTGTCAGTCTGAAACGCTTATCGCAAACACTATTATTTGATCACAACAACTCAATTTCAGTCAGTTTTTTTGATACAACGATACCAGGGAAAAAGCAGGCAATTTATATTGCCGATACCGATAACTCGCAAACGCTGTTTAAAGAATATCAATTGTTGATTGGCAAACGCATGTGGCAGGTCGAGTTATATGAACCAATAGTTAGAACGTCTTGGTTAATGTATTGGCTTGCACAAATAGTAGGTATGTTGTTTGTGTGGTTACTGATTACATTTTTGATTTCAGTTACAGGTACAAACATACAAATTCGCGAACAAGTGGCTAAGCAAACGCATACATTACGCAAAGAAAAACAAAAAGCAGATGAAGCGAGTCATATTAAAGGACAGTTTTTAGCAAACATGAGTCACGAAGTCCGCACCCCTATTAACGGTATAAAAGGGCTGCATTATTTAGCGCTGCAACAGAATGATTGGCAACAAGCAAGGAGTTACATTGAACAAGCAGATGGAGCACTGGGTGTTTTACTGCGGGTATTAAACGATGTGCTCGACTTTTCAAAAATGGAAGCAGGCAAGCTAGACTTAATGCAAGAGCCTATTAACGTAGCGAGTTTAGCGGATGAAATGCTTAATTTACTTCAGTTTGAAGCTGACATTAAATCAATAAAGTTAAGTCTCGATTTTGATCAAACATCAAATTTGGTCATTAATACCGATCCAATCCGCTTAAAACAAGTGCTGCTGAATCTGCTCAATAATGCGGTTAAATTTACAGGGGAAGGTGAGATCACTCTGAAAATTTGGCAGTCGAAAAAAATGACTTACTTTAGTATTAACGATACGGGTATTGGTATTAGTAGCGAAGCACAAAAACAATTGTTTAAACCGTTTGCGCAAGCCGATAGCTCAACCTCACGTCAATATGGTGGTACAGGCTTAGGGTTAAGTATTTGCAGAAAGCTGGTTGAGTTAATGGGTGGTGCAATTGATTTAGTCAGTTATGAAGGCAAAGGTTCTACATTTACATTTAGTTTGCCGCTTATATCGCCTTTACCAAAGGCAGAGCAAATTCAGCAGCAATACGACGAAATAGATGTAAGTACCTTATCATTCGCAAACTATAAGTTGCTTCTAGTAGAAGATAACCCACTTAACCAGCATGTTGCCAGTGCCATTTTAAAAACAAAAGGGTGTATTGCCGACATTGCTAATGATGGTTTTGAAGCCATAGAAAAGCTAACCGAAAATAGCTACGACATTGTTCTTATGGATATTCAGATGCCAAAAATGGATGGACTCCAAGCAACAAAAGTAATTCGTTGTGATTTAGGGTTAATTGATTTACCCATAATAGGGCTATCGGCGAACGCCCATGACGATGACGTTAAAAAGGCATTAGCCTCTGGAATGAATAGTTATATTACCAAACCTATTGATGCAAATACGCTTTTTAAAACTCTTTGGCATTATTTATCAAATAAATAAGTAACGTTATTTTTTGCACAAAAAGCAGACATATGACCGCTTAAACTTAACGCAAACCATATAGACTTGAAAAATAACTATATCTGCGTATCATGCGCGCAAATTTAACTAAACTGGGTTGCTATTATGATCAATAGAAAATTACCTTTGCTAGATATTCACCGTCATTTAGATGGTAATGTACGTGCGCAAACCATATTAGAACTTGGTCGTCAGTTTAATATAGAGTTACCTGCAGATAACGTTGAGGCATTAATTCCTCATGTTCAAGTTATTGACCCTGAGCCAAACCTTATGGCTTTTTTACAAAAGTTAGATTGGGGTGTCACTGTACTTGGCGACTACGATGCGTGTAGACGCATAGCGATTGAAAACATTGAAGATGCACAAGCACAAGGCCTTGATTATGTAGAGCTTCGATTTAGCCCTTACTACATGGCACAAAGCCAAGGTTTACACCCAGAAGGGGTTGTAGAGGCGGTTGTTGATGGTATTAAATCAGCAACAAAGGGTGCAAATATAAAAGCTAACTTGATTGGTATTTTATCGCGTACTTATGGCGTAAAAACATGTCAAAAAGAGCTTGATGCTTTACTCGCATTTAAAAATGATTTAGTCGCTGTTGATTTAGCCGGTGACGAAATTGGCTTTCCTGGTGAGTTGTTTGTAGAGCACTTTAAAAAAGTACGAAATGCTTATTTAGCTTCGACTATTCATGCTGGAGAGGCACTCGGTGCTCCAAGTATTTGGCAAGCAATTAATGAGCTAGGTGCAAGCCGAATAGGGCATGGCGTTAAAGCTATTGAAGATCCAAAACTAATGGGTTACTTACGCGATAACCGTATTGGTATTGAGTCGTGCTTAACAAGTAATATTCAAACCAGTACAGTAAACGATTTAGCTAAGCACCCACTTAAACAGTTTTTAGATCACGGTATTTTAGCGTGTATTAATACTGATGACCCTGCGGTTGAAGGCATTGAAATTGAGTACGAATATACCGTTGCAGCACCTAAAGCGGGCTTATCTCAAGCTGATATGGAAAAAGCCCAAAAAAATGCATTAGAAATAGCATTTTTAAGCGATGGCGATAAAAAAGAGCTTTCAGCAATCGTTAGCGCACGTTAACTCTATTTAATACACATTAAAAATGCCGCTTTATAAGCGGCATTTTGTTATCTGCAATTTAGTGTGTTTGGCAGCTCATGTAATTATCGTAAAGTGCTTTAAGTACATCTGCTCGGCTGATCATGCCGATTACTTTAACACCCTCTACAACAGGGTAGTTTTTTGGTTTACCGGGCTGCATTTGCTCTGCAAGCTCAATAATATTGGTATCGCCGCTAACGGTCACTACCTTTGTTTGCATAAGTTGCGATACTTTAACCATCCCATCACAAAAATAACTGCTGTGAGTTAGAGGTTTTAGTAATTCTTGCTCTGATATAAATCCGACTAGGCATTTATCTTTATCAAATACTGGTGCGCCAAGTAGTTTAAATTTTTGTAGTTCTGCGATGGCTGTCGTCATTTCTGTATCTGGTGTGATATTTGGCAACTTGCGTTGCATAAAATCTTTTACTTTTGTATTTAGCATTTGGGTCTCTCCCGCTGATGTTCTATACAAAGTATGGTTTATAGATAGGGATTTAGGAAATTGTTTATGTTGATGAGATTGATAGGTTTTAACTATTAAGTATTTGTTGTTATATAAAATAAAAGCACCGATTAGGTGCCTTTATTCATAACTGAAAGTTAATTTCAATTATTTGATAAATGCGAATGCATCTGCGTACATGTTTTCACGAATTGCACCATGAGTAATAAAGTCATCACGGACAATACCTATCATGTCAAAACGACCGGCCATATAAATATCGTATGGTTCAAGTGATACAATATCTTGCATTACCGCTTTATGTACATAGCCAGTGTGACCTTGCCAATTAGCAGATGGATTTTCTACCACAGGGATAAACTCAAAGTTTTTGTGGCTATCGGCCCATGTTTGCATTTCTGTATGTGCGTATAAAGCTGACTCTTCTTTTACACCCCAGTAAAATAATACAGGACGGTCGCACTTAATTTCAGCTAAGTGATCAGCCATTGATTTTGCGTATGAAAAACCAGTGCCACCGGCAAGTAAAATAATAGGGCGCTCACATTGCAGGCGCAACTGTGAAATACCCAAGCCAGCTTCAATGTCTACTAACTGCCCCGTGGTATGGGCGTTTCGTAAATGTTCCAGCGATTGCATTGCATACGAATCGGCACCTGACGCGCCAATATGCAGTTCTATTGCATCGCACTGTGAAGGGCGACTAGCTATAGAAAAAGCACGTTTGTCTTTTTCGCCCAATACGAGTTGCATGTATTGGCCAGCTTCAAAGGTCACAGGTTGTTGTGGCTTTAAAATTACTTTGTGAACAAATTCTGTAAGTGGGCTGATAGCTACAACTTCAGCTTTTAATGTTTGCATTTTTTACCTTTTAGCAGCGCTTTAAACAGCAGATACGCAATCGAATGACTCGATTCTAGCATATCTGCAGGGTTATTTTATAGCCTGTTATGTACTTACATATAAACACTTAAAGAATATTAAGGCTTTCCCAAATATCATCTACGCGGTCTTTGGTGTCTTTATCCATAACAATAGGCTCGCCCCATTCGCGGGTGGTTTCGCCAGGCCATTTATTGGTGGCATCCATTCCCATTTTTGAACCAAGGCCAGAGACTGGCGATGCAAAATCGAGATAATCAATAGGTGTGTTTTCTATTAATGTTGTATCGCGAGCAGGATCCATTCGGGTTGTTATAGCCCAAATAACATCTTCCCAATCACGGGCATTAATATCGTCATCGCACACAATTACAAACTTGGTATACATAAACTGACGTAAGAACGACCAAACTCCCATCATCACGCGCTTAGCATGGCCAGGATATTGTTTTTTCATTGTTACAATCGCCATACGGTATGAGCACCCTTCAGGCGGAAGGTAAAAGTCGACTATTTCAGGAAACTGCTTTTGTAATATCGGCACAAACACTTCATTAAGTGCTACACCTAAAATCGCAGGCTCATCAGGCGGACGGCCAGTAAATGTGCTGTGATAAATAGGATCTTTACGATGCGTTAAGTGAGTTACCGTCATTACTGGAAAGTCATCTACTTCATTATAGTAACCGGTATGGTCACCATAAGGGCCTTCTGGCGCCATTTCACCTGGCATAATGTAACCTTCAAGTACTATTTCTGCACTGGCAGGGACTTGTAGGTCATTTGAAATAGATTTTACAACTTCGGTTCTGCTACCACGTAATAAACCAGCAAATGCATATTCGCTTAATGTGTCGGGTACAGGCGTTACTGCACCTAATATAGTAGCTGGATCGGCACCTAGTGCTACCGAGACAGGGTAAGGTTGCCCTGGGTTTTCTTTACACCATTCCTGAAAATCAAGCGCGCCACCACGATGCGACAACCAACGCATAATTATTTTATTTTTGCCTAATAATTGCTGGCGATAAATACCTAAATTTTGGCGCTTTTTATAAGGCCCTTTAGTGACTGTAAGGCCCCAAGTAATTAATGGCGCTGCATCACCTGGCCAGCAATGCTGAATAGGTAATTTAGTTAAGTCTACATCATCACCTTCTAAAACTACTTGTTGGCAAGGCGCTTTTTTAACTTCTTTTGCTGGCATATTAAGCACTTGCTTAAAAATAGGTATAGCGCCTAGTGCTTCTTTAATACCCTTTGGTGGATCAGGCTCTTTTAAAAAAGCGAGTAGTTTACCTACTTCGCGCAGCTCGCTAACGTCTGTTTGGCCCATGCCCATTGCTACGCGTTTTGGTGTACCAAATAAGTTGGTAAGCACCGGCATATCGTAGCCTTTTGGATTTTCGAATAATAACGCAGGACCTTTAGCACGCAATGTGCGATCAGATATTTCGGTCATTTCAAGATACGGGTCGATTTCTTGGGTGATACGTTTAAGTTCGCCTTTTTTTTCAAGCAAATCGATAAAATCACGTAGATCTTTATATTTCATTGTGGGCCGCTATTAAGCAAAAGAGTTGAAGTATTATACCCATTTCATGCAAGCCAAGTCATTACTTGCACTTAAAACTTAAAGCGCTCTACGGCACTTGTTAAGGAGTGTGCAAGTTGATTTACGTCTTCACTTTCGCTTGCTAGGGTTGTCGCGTTTTTGGCATTCAAGGTTGCTTGCTCTGTCACCTTGGCCATTATTTGTTGAATGTCGTTACTGTTAGTCAATTGCTCGTGTGATGCATGAGCAATCTGCTCACTCATCTGATTAACAGACAACAATGTGCTTTTAATACGCTCTACGGCTTTGTTTAGTTCAGTGCTGTTTTTAACACATTGCTTGGCTTGGTGTTGGCCATCGGTAATGTGTTCTTGAGTTGTTTGAGTGTGCTGTTGCAATGTTTGGATCATGGTGTTTATTTCGCTAGTCGAGGTCTGTGTACGTGCAGCTAATGATCGAACCTCATCAGCAACTACAGCAAACCCGCGTCCGTTTTCACCCGCTCGCGCTGCTTCAATTGCAGCATTGAGTGCCAATAAGTTGGTCTGCTCGGCAATGCTGCTAATTGTTTCAACAATGGCTTCAATAAGCTGAGTGTGTTGGGCTAGTTCCTCAGTGCTGCCTACTGCTTTATCAAGGCGCTGTAATAAAGTTTCTATACTTAGACTATTTTTATTAGCAATCTTGTTTACGTCATTGGCAAATTGCGATGCATTGGTTATTTCACTTGATGTTTTATCTGCTTGTTCATAAACCGCTTGTGAGTTGGTTAGCATATTTTGTGCAAGCGATGTTGCCTGCGCGCTTCGCTCCAACTGCTGTTGTGCAACAACCGTCATTTGCTGACCTTTTTCACTGGTTTTAATAGCGCTGCGGTCTAGTTCATGGGCGTCACTACTAATTGCGCCAATTAACTGGGTAAGGTCTTCACTGAGTTTATTTATGTTATTTAGCAAAGTACCAAATTCATCTTTACTGCGCGGATGGCTTCGCTTTGATAAATCACCTGAGGCGATTCGGGCTAAATCGCGGTTTACTTTTTTAAGCGGTTTTAGCATTGCGCGAGTTGTAAAAATAGAGATAGCGATAATCAATATAATTAAAACAAGCGTAATAATTACTACAGAACTAATCCCAGTATTTATGGCGGCCTTTGCATTAGTTTGTAAGGCATTAAAGCGCTCATCAGCCAATTTATTAAGTTCAATAAGCTGACCTTCTGTTGTTATAAATTGCTGTTGAAAGTGTTCAAAATTTTGAGCCGCAGCAATAGTACTTTTGAGTACTTTATTTTGTTGGGCATAAATTCCTGTATTGTTGTTAAGTAACTCTCTTAATTGATTAAACTTAGTCGTTAAATTTTTAGCATTAAACGCATTATTAAAGGGTAGCGCTTGTTGCTCTAAATAGGTGAAATTAGGTTGGATGTTATCTAGTAGAAATAGGGTATCTTGCTGATGGCTATTTAAATCATTGATACTTGTAGTTTGAGTAATGCTTTTTATATTATTGCTTAAGTTAAACAATAAATCATCTATACGGGTCGCTGTTCCAAACATAGCATTAAGTAGCGCCTGCTGTTTTGCAGGCACTTCTAAAAGTTCTATATCAAGTAAGTTAGAACTTAAATTGTAAAGTTGCTCGTTAAACGTTGCTGATAATTCTATGGTGGAATTTTGCGCTACAAACTTACTCTCTTTAGCACTAAACATTGCGACACTTACTTTAGTCAGTTGCTCAAAGCCTTCGTTGGTACTGGCGAGTAAATTTTGCATTGTTATTTGTTGATTTAGTTGAGTGCTTAACGAATTGAGCATATCGCTAAATTGTTGTTGCTCAGCTTGCGCCTGTTTTTTATTTTGTTGAAGTAAATCAAGGTTTGCTTGGCTGTAAGCTAAGGCATTAAATTTGGTAATAGACAGTAATGATAGCCTTAAATCTTTACTGAACTGTTGTACCGGAACTGCTAATTTTTCGGTTCGGGTATTGTTAACGCTAATTTTGTTTAATGACCAATAAAAAAACACACTACTTGTTAGCACCAATAAACCAATGGCTGTAAAAGCTAAAATTATTTTATGTTTGATCGCAATTGAACGCATAACTTCATCACAATAATGGGTCTTTAATTATTGTAGCATTGCTGTAATTTATTGGTTAGTTTTGTGTTAAACCTTGATGCACTGTCTTTTTTTACCAGCAATGATTAGCATGGCCTCATTTCCCTTACCCCAAAACAGTACCTCTTCACTTATATATTTATTCCCTGATGCACTTTTTTCGTGATTAAGTACATGCACTTTATTGTTAAAGATAAGTTCGGCTTCAGAATTATTAATGATATTGAGTTTTACGCTCTCATCATCGCATTGGTAAGCAGTACTGGTTTGTAAATCACTACATGCGGTTAAGCTTAGTAAAATAGCGATTAATGCTAAATATACTTTCATTTTTCCTCCCATCTTCTTTAAAAGTTAGTTAAAACACAGGGCAAAATTTTAATCTAATGTAAGAATAACAAAGCAAAATTAACCGTTGGTGAAAGTAGCGCTTTACGTTATGTTTATAGCAATATTTTTTGAGCTCGGAAGCTTTATGGCAGGCACTAACCTTTTAACGTTATTAGACGATATAACCACTTTACTTGATGACATTGCGACAATGAGTAAGGTAGCAACAAAAAAAACAGCGGGTGTATTAGGCGATGACTTAGCGCTCAATGCACAGCAGGTTACAGGTGTTGCAGCAGAGCGTGAATTACCGGTTGTTTGGGCTGTGGCAAAGGGCTCATTTTTAAATAAAGCGATACTCGTACCCGCTGCTTTATTAATAAGCGTATGGCTGCCTTGGTTAATAACACCGCTTTTAATGATGGGTGGTTTGTTTTTGTGTTTTGAGGGAGCTGAAAAAGTATTTGCTAAGTTTTTGCCTCATCACAATGAAGTGGTAGATGAAGATGAAAAATTAGATTTAGTTGAGTATGAAAAACAAAAAATAAAAGGGGCAATAAGAACCGACTTTATTCTTTCTGCCGAAATTATTGTTATTACTTTAGGCACTGTGGCAGGCGCTACATTACTTAACCAAGCTTTAGTGCTTTGTGTTATCGCAATTATAATGACGATTGGCGTTTATGGCTTAGTGGCCGGTATTGTAAAGCTGGATGATGCCGGGCTTTATTTACTCAACCAATCTAAAGTGTCAGCTAATAAATTTAAAGAGTTACTTGGTAAAGGCTTACTCGCAGCAGCGCCTAGGTTGATGCAGTTTTTAGCATTTGCGGGCACCATTGCAATGTTTTTAGTAGGCGGCGGGATTTTAGTGCATGGTGTTGAGTTACTGCATCATACTCAAGTGGATGTAACAAGCTATGCTCAGTCTGTTGCTGGCGGCACAGGAGAAGTATTAGCGCCTCTCTTGTTTGATGGTTTGCTAGGTGTTATTGCCGGCTTAGTTGTTGTGCTTATACATGTAAGTTATACAAAGTTATTTAAAAAATAGTTTATAGCTGGCGTACTTGTTGCGCCAGCTATATTTAAATTCACTCATTCACAGTTAGCTATTTTACAAAGCGATTCTAATTCAAATTGTGCTTTAGTATTTTTTTGCTCAATGGCCTTTTTATACCAATAAATAGCCTGTTGATAATTTTGAGCTATTCCCTGACCATCACGATACATTTGCGCTAAATTTAATTGCCCCCATTGAGAACCCGCTTCAGCAGCTTGCTTAAAGCTATTAAATGCTTCAATAAACAAACCATCTTTAAAATAAATAATGCCTTGTTGATTGTTTTTATCGAGTTTTAAACCTTTATATAGTGGCTTAGGTTTGGGAGGAAACATCACAAACCCGCCATAAAGGCTGTTGGCATAAGGTCGCAGCACGTCATAAATAGCTTCGTCTTTATACAAACGCTTTACTTCATCACGAGGGAGGGTGATTGTTTTAGTGGAGAAGTAATTGTCTTGAATTAGTTGGCTGGTACGCATTGCCAAGGTAATACTATTATTACGTTTATAGCTGTAGTTGCTTATCTGAAAGGTAATAAACTGCGTATCAAAACTTAAAACTTGAGCAATTCTTAAATTGGTTAGGGTCCAGGGTTCGTGTGTAAATTTGTCGGCGTGTACTAAGTAGGTGTCATATATTTTAGGTGTATTCAAATAGCTTTGCTTTTGAGTCTCGGTATCAAGGTGTTGTTGATAAAAAAACGAAACAATCCAAAGCAATAAAAATACGCCAATAAAGTATTTAGGTAGGCTTAGTTTTTCTATTAACGGTAGTTGCGGTATTTTAACAGGTTCGCTTTTTCCGCATTGATAGCACTCGCGTTTATAGCTTAATTTTAAGGCAAGCATAGGTAAAATGCTAAATCGTAAATAGCGGCTTTTATTTACTAAATGGTAGGCGTCGCTTTGGCAGTGAGGGCAGCGTGTTATTTGTGCAAAATGTGGAAATGATTCACTCGTGTTGAAAAGTAACATAAAGCACGCTCCTTGTTTAATTACCTAAAGGTAAAACAAGAAGCGTGTTAGTTAAAGCTGCAAACTGTAAGTAAGTATGTCTGTTATTACTTATTTTGAGCTTTAGGCTTGATAGTGGTTTTTGCATCGGCAGCCATTAGAGCAAATACAGCGTATGCAGCGGTATTTTGACGAAGCTTAGCAGGTGTTACTTTATCAAGCGTATCGTCAGCTGTATGGTGGTAATCAAAGTAATCTGTTCCATCTTGAGCAAGTTCAAAAATAGGCGCTGACGTTGCTGCTTTAAGTGGAATTAGATCGGGGCCACCATTCGCTTGGTTTTTACCAATGTGCTCAATATTTAACGGCGCAAGTTCTTTTGCTATAGCGCGAACTACAGGAAGTGACTCTGCGCTTACGTTCGATTCAAAAGCATATACAACATCGGCGCCAAAATCAGACTCAGCGGCTGCAACAATATTGCTTAGCTCGTTTTTATGCTCTGCAAAATAAGCTTTTGCACCCCAAAGACCTAGCTCTTCAGCTGCAAAAAGTACCACACGAATACTGCGCTTAGGGCGTTTTACATCGCTAATATGTTTAGCGGCTGCCATTGTTAGTGCAACGCCTGCGCCGTCATCTAATGCGCCAGTCCCTAAGTCCCAAGAATCTAAATGCCCCCCAATTAATACATATTGCTCAGGGTTTTCGGTACCATTAAATTGGCCAATAACGTTATAACCAGTGCCTTCACCAAGGCTTTCGGTTTGCACATTAATATTTACCGACACTTCTTTATTTAAAGCAACTAAGCGTGCTATTTGATCTGCATCTGGGTTAGCAATTGTTACGTTAGGTATTTTTGTAATACCTTCTTTGTAGTAACTACCGCCAGTGTGTGCAAAGCGATGATGACCGGTACTAACCGAGCGCATCATGTAGGCAACAGCGCCTTTTTTAGATGCTTCTATAGCGCCTGTACCGCGTGCTTTTACAGCAGGTCCGTAACCATTCCCGTCTATGTCGCGGTTCATACGGTAATTAATATACGCAATTTTACCTTTTAAACTGTTTGCCGGTGCGGCTTTTAATTCATCAAGTGTTTCGAATAATACAACCGGCGCTGTAATCCCATCTTTTGGCGTGCTTATACTGTTACCTAATGCAGTTAAGTGCAGTGGTTGCTCGCTTGGTGTGAGTATTTTTCCGCTTTCGCTATAACGGCGCCACTCAGGAAATGTGGCTTTTTCTAACCATACTTTATCAAAACCAAGCTCATTAAATTTAGCTTTAGCCCATGCAACCGCTTTTTTATCGTTTTCGGTACCAGGTAGGCGAGGGCCAACCTCAGTTGTTAATGATTCTAGTAATTTATAACTTAAATCACTATTAAGAGCTGAGGTGCGCACTTCGTCTACTTGTTGTAATTGCTTTTGGGTAAATTCGGCGCTGTTAGCGTTTGCAGCCATACTGCTAGTAAGCAGCAGTGCGGTAATTAATTTTTTCATTTTGGTAGGCCTTTTTAATAATTAGCGCTATTAGAGCATGTAACAAACATGATAAAAAATAGATGAGATGAATAGGCTTTGTAATAGGTTTAATGCTGTTAGGTATAAACGTTTAGATATAAAAAAAGCCCGCGTAAATGTACGCGGGCTATATTTTAACACTGTTATTTAAGGCATTTATTTAAAAGCTAAATTGCGCTGCTAAACGAAGATTTGTACCCTCGCCAACAGTTACATTACTAGTGCCGCCACCACCTAAATAGCTTTTATCAAATAAGTTTTCGATGTTAAGGCGTAAGTTAATATCGGTATTGCTTAAGTTAAACTTATAAGTGGCGCCAACATCAACACGTGTATATGCATCTTTAGTAATTGTATTGGCGCTATCGGCAAAGCGCTCACCTTCGTAAAAAGCACCAGCATTAAGTGCAATGGCGTCGTTTAATTCATAACGCGTCCAAAGTGATGCCGACCATTTTGGTGCATCGGTAGGGCGTTTACCTTCCAATACTTCATCGCGTTCAAAGTTAGCATCTAGATACATAGTTGATGCCATAACAAATAAGCGGTCAGTAGCGGCACCTTGTGCGCTTACTTCAACACCTTTGTGGCGTTGTTCACCCACTTGGTTTGTTTCACTTGTGAATGAGCCAATAGGCGTCTCAAGTTGTTCGCTAACAAGAGTACCTTCTTTGCTAATATCAAAAATAGCACTGGTAAGCATTAGGCGGTCATCAAATAACTGCCATTTAATACCAATCTCTCTTTGCTTAGATGTAACAGCATCTAATTTCATGCCGTTATTTACATCTGTTTCATCAATCAGTGTTTCACTACCTTGAGGCTCAAAACCTTCTGAGTAACTAGCGTATATAGTTGCAGAAGCATTTGGGTGATAAAGCACACCTACTTTTGGTACAAATGACTCGTTATCATTTCCTGTGCTATTTTGTTTGTCGTAACGACCACCCAATGATAGTTGCCACTCAGGCGAGAACGAAATTAAGTCTTGAACGTAAATTCCGTAGTAGTCGTATTCAGTTTCGCTTACTGTATCATCTGTTTTATAGCTTACTGATGGACGAGATGGTTCTGCTTGTCCTGCAGAAAAATCAAAATAGTCGGCAGAGGTACGGCGCTGTCCGTAGTAATAATCAAGCGAGTTTGCGCCAATTAAAAATTGGTGCTGTAAGCTACCTGTTTTAAATTCACCAATAAAATCAATAAATGCAGTTTTAAATTGCCAATCGTCAAAGCGATCATAAGGGCGAGATTCATAACTATCGCCTTCAGCAAAGCCACCTGGCATACGCGGTGCTGACTCAAAGCGTTGGCGTTCAAATGTTTGTTCGTTATAGCCAAGCTTTACTTGCCAGTTATCGGTTAAAAATACTTCTAGGTCTACACCTAGGTTTTCTACGGTTATATCGGTAAACGCCCAAGACATATCACGGATTGTTTTATCATCACCAATTACATTGGCATTGTCGTCTATCCATGCACCAGTATCTAAACCTGCTTCGTCGTCTGTGCGGTCGTAATGCACACGTACTAATGCGTTGTCGCTAATATCGTAATCTACAACTAAAGCACCTAAAAAACGGTCACGCTCGCGGTTTTCACCGTTTTGGTATTCACGCCAGTAATCAACATCTTGTTTAACTAAAATACCACGAGCACGTAAATCTTCAGATTCAGTCAAGGCACCAGCAGCATCAACCATAAAGCGCGTTGAGCCATGTTGGTCTACATCGGCACTGGCATTAAATAATGTTTGTGCTGTAGGCTTTTTAGTAACCATGTTCACCAAGCCACCCGGACCTGATTGACCATATAAGATGCTCGATGGGCCTTTAATTACTTCAACTTGCTGCAAAATTTCGATTGGTTGTTGGTAGTGCGACCAATGCTGATGACCGTCGCGTAAATAACCTGTCGATGAGCTCAGCTCAAAGCCGCGTAAGTTAAATACCTCACGATTTCGTTGTTGTGAGCCTGCAGTTAAGCTTGCGTCATTTGTTAGTACTTCGCCAAGGGTAGTGGCAAGTTGCTCACTAATAATAGTGTCGGTTATTACGGTTACAGATTGTGCGGTTTCAAGTAATGAAGCTGATGTTCTCATTGCGCCATTAGCGTTATCTACTTTGTAATCGTTAAAGTAGCTACCTTTTACTTCTATACGCTCAAGGTCAGTAGTGTTTGCGTATGTGTTTGTTGTAATGCTTGCTAATAGTGCTATGTAAAGAGAATTCAGTTTCATTGTTTGCTTCCAGCAGTGATATGTAAAAAACAATCGCGATCTTAATGCAAACTACTATCATTTTCAACACCTTTTGTTAACGTGCTTTATTATGTGTTTGTTAATGGTTGCTAATTACGAATTCTGCTATTATTAGCAGCATATTTAGTGGGGCTTTCCCCCACGTTATTTTTATTGCTATGGAACTTACTGTGACTTCAACTGCTTTTTCATCTTTGGCTTTACCAGCTGGACTCGTTGATAATTTATCAACACTTGGTTATGCGCATATGACACCTGTACAAGCGCAAAGTTTACCGCCTGTACTTGCTGGTAAAGACATCATTGCTCAGGCAAAAACCGGTTCAGGTAAAACTGCTGCGTTTAGCTTGGGTGTGTTAGCTAAATTAAACGTAAAACGCTTTCGTATTCAATCTTTAGTGTTGTGTCCTACTCGTGAGCTTGCCGAGCAGGTTGCGGTTGAAATGCGTAAATTAGCGCGCGGTATCCATAACATTAAAATATTAACGTTATGTGGCGGTGTATCAATTGGTCCACAAATAGGCTCGCTTGAACATGGCGCGCATATTATTGTTGGCACACCTGGACGTGTTGATGACCATATTCGTAAAGGTACTTTACGTTTAGATGATGTTGAAACATTGGTACTTGATGAAGCCGATCAAATGCTTGATATGGGTTTTCAAGATACACTTGATGCAATTATTGAGCGTATCCCACAAAATCGTCAAACATTGTTATTTAGTGCAACATTCCCAAGAGCTATTGAAGCAATTGCTAAGCGTGTACTTAAAAATCCAGAAATGGTTAAAGTAGAAGAAGAGCAAGCCAAAAGCACAATTAAGCAGTACTTCTACAAAATGGATAATAATAAGCAGCGCTACCCAACGCTAAAATTATTATTACTTAAATTTACACCACAAAGCTGTGTTGTGTTTTGTAATACTAAAGTAGAAACACAACAAGTGTGTGACGATTTAGCTGATGAAGGCTTTAGTGCTGTTTCGCTACACGGTGATTTAGAACAGCGCGATCGTGAACGTACGTTAATTCACTTTTCAAATAAAAGTGCTTCAATACTTGTTGCAACCGATGTTGCTGCACGTGGTTTAGATATTGACGATATGGATATGGTGATTAACTACCATTTAGCACATGACACGCAAACACATGTGCATCGTGTTGGTCGTACAGGTCGCGCTGGTAAAAAGGGCATTGCATGTTCTATTTACGGTGAAGCAGAAGCGTTTAAAATTGCTCAAATAGGCGAACATTACGAACGCGATATTACTCCAGAGCAAATGCCACCATTTAATTTATTAGACAAGCCGCCATACCGCCCTGAAATGGTTACTTTGATGATTGATTCAGGTAAAAAACAAAAAGTACGTGCAGGTGATATTTTAGGTGCTTTAACGGGTAAAGATGGGGTTGCAGGTCGTCAGGTGGGTAAAATTAACGTACTTGATAACGTAGCGTTTGTTGCTGTTGAGCGTAACTCATTAAAACCTGCGCTTCGTAAATTAACCGAAGGCAATATTAAAGGGCGTAAAATACGCGCACGCCGCCTTACTCGTTAATTTAAACTTCTAAATTAATAGATTAACGAGCAGCTACCTTTAGCTGCTCGTATTGTATTTTTATTTTTTTAAACTCAACTTCACAGCCATTTGGTTTATCTGGGTGCACTTGTAATGCAAGTTGTCTCCAGCGCTTTTGAACATTTTTAAGAGTGAAATTTTCAGGCAACTTCCATTCTAAAGCCAACGCTTTAAATTCATTTTCATTTAAAGCCTGTTGTGGTGATGTCGTTTTAAACTGACGCCAAAAGCTATTTAAAAGCTCATCAATCTGCTCTTCACTGGTATCGTAATTATGCCAATCTAAATAATAATCTCGCAAATTTTCGCTTGTTGTTACTAAACTATTATCTCCTTTTTCTAAAAGCTCGATATGCAGAGCTGAAATGAGTAAACTCTGAGGGCGTAATTGTGCCTGCAGTTGGTACAGTGCATTCATGATTAAAAAGTTACGTTTAAATAAATCACGTTCAGGACTTTTATCGAGAGTGGTCATAGCGCTGCGGTTTGTCAGTTCTGCTGCTAAAGTATGAACTTGCCAAACCTGCTTTGTTAGTATTAGCTCAAAAATCTCATCAATCAGTGGGTTAAGCATTGTTTAGGCCCT
Organism: Pseudoalteromonas sp. SWYJZ12; assembly: GCF_015864395.1. Lineage (NCBI taxonomy): Bacteria > Pseudomonadati > Pseudomonadota > Gammaproteobacteria > Alteromonadales > Pseudoalteromonadaceae > Pseudoalteromonas > Pseudoalteromonas sp. SWYJZ12. The sequence goes on along the minus strand of NZ_JADYXH010000009.1, from coordinate 7,816 downwards.
AGTAGTTGGTGTATCTTCAATAAAGATTACACTGATATAAGTAACGGTTTGAAGGATTAAAATTATGCTGGGCAAGTTAAAATGCCTCTTATTTACTATATGCTGTGTACTAATAGCTCCTAGCTATGCCCAAAATAATGATTCGTTATTTGAGCAATTCAAAAACGAAGTGCAGTGGGAACCTAAATTACAATTAGCAAACATGCTACTTGCTAATAAAAATGCCTCCAAAAAGGAGCGTGTCGCTGTTTATTCGGCATTGGGTAATACTGCGTTATCGGTTGATAATTTTAAAGACTCATTACATTACTTTAAATTACTCGAACAACATACTTCGGATACTTTCTTCCCTGATGAGCACTTTCGTGCAATTAAAATGCAAGGTGTTGTACTTTTTTATCAAGGCTTATTTCAAAAAGCGATTATTGAATATACCCGTACCCTAGCATTAGCAGAAAAGAATAAGCAATTACTAGAGCAGGCAAACTTATTAAATAATATTGGTTTGGCCTATTTTAATATGAATAAGCTAGGCGATACCCTAGAGTTTTATTTAAAAGCAAAAGCTATCTACGAGGCGTACGGCAGTGAGCAAGATAAAACCGATATATTACTTAATATAGCAGGCGTTTATATACGCTTATCACGCTACGATAGTGCGTTTGGTCTTTATCAAGATGTACTTAAGGTTTATCAACGATTAGATGATAAAAGCGGTATTGCGCAGGTATATAACAATATGGGTGTTGCCCATATGGAGAGTAATCAATTTGACTTAGCACTGCATTATTATCAGCTAGCGCTGCGCTATTATATTTCAGCTAATGATTACAATAAGTTATCTACACAATATACAAATTTAGCTAACACTAATTTAGTATTAAAAAAAGTGGATGAAGCGTACGAGCAAGCTAAATTAGGTGAGTACTATGCCCTTAAAATAGATAATCATAATTTAGAGCTTAATGCGCTACATGCGCTGGCTAAAATTCAGTTTGTTAAGGGTAACTTAGAAGAGGCGCAAATAAATTTAGATAGAGCAATTTTACTTGCTCATGAATATGGTAGTGAGCGAATAATTAGAGAGAGCTTGGGGGCCAAAGCACTTCTTGAAGCCAGTAAAGGCGATTATTCAAGCGCAATGGCTTTGCAACAAAAATATATTAGTGAGTTGCGAAAGCTCAGAAGTACGGCAATTATAAATGCACTAGCGGTACTTCAGCATCAATTTAAAGCAACGCAATTAAACCAAGAGATAGAAAAACTTAAACAAGATCGCCGTGTGCAAGAGCTAAAAATGTCGCAGCGTTCTCAGCTTACTTTATTCTCTTTTTTACTATTACTTTTAGTTGTCGTAACTGGTATTGCGCTTTATCGCCGTGGTGCAGAAAAACGCGCTAAGCAGCAGTTAACAGAACAAGTTACGCAACGTACTGCAGAATTGCAGGCAATTGCACAAGAGCTGAGAGAAGCCAACGATGTTAAAAGCCAGTTTTTGGCTAATATTAGTCACGAAATTCGTACTCCACTAACGGCTATTTTAGGGCAAACAGATGCTTTGATTAATGAATTATATGAGCCTGAGTCACTTAAAGATGAATTAAGAGTAATTCAGCGTCACAGTGACCATTTAAAAAGCTTAATAAATGATGTACTCGATTTAAGTAAAATTGAAGCCAATAGATTAGAGTTAAATATTTCGTGCTTTGATATTGTAGAGCTGGTAAATGATGTGCACGCAATGTTTATCACCCAAGCAAAAGCAAAAAATCTACATCTTATTTTAGACAATCAAGTGGATAATGAGTTTTACACTAAGCTGGATTTAATACGCGTAAAGCAGATTCTTATAAACTTATGTGCAAATGCTATTAAGTTTACTCACTCTGGGCAGATCATTATTGCATTAAATAAGAGTGAGCAAGGACTAGTTATTATTGTAAAAGATACCGGTATTGGTATGAGCTCTAAACAGTTAAAGCTTATTTTTGAATGCTTTAGCCAAGCTGATAACAGCATTAGCCGTCGCTTTGGTGGTACAGGGTTAGGCCTTAGCTTATCGCAACAATTAGCTGCGATGATGGGTGGTTATATCAGCGTACAAAGCGAATACAAAAAGGGCAGTCAGTTTTCGTTCTTTTTACCGTGCGCAGAAGTAAATAAATCGCAAAGCATGATTGAAACTCAAAGTGCTCCTAAGGCAAATAAGCAATTGGCAGGTCGTGTCGTACTTGCGGAAGATCATCCTGATAATCGTAGGTTAATAAGTCGTTATTTACGCTCAATGGGACTCGAGGTTATTGCTGTTGAAAATGGTGAGCAAGCGGTAGAGCAGTGCTTAAAAGAATATCCAGATTTGGTATTGCTCGATATTCAAATGCCAGTGATGGATGGGCGTTCTGCTTTTCAGCTATTAAAACAATGTGGTTTTGAGCGACCTATTTTTGCTTTAACAGCAAATGCTATGAGTCATGAAGTGGATGGTTATTTAGAGTTAGGGTTTACTGGTTACTTAGGTAAACCGATAGACAAAGAGTCATTTTATAAAGCGCTTTCTAGTCACCTACATAATGCAGAAGATCAGCCAATTACAAAGCAAAATGAAGTTGATATGAGCGATCTTGTGATTAGTTTCAAGCAGAGCTTTGCTTTGGAGAGTGAAACGATTGCGCAGCATTTTATAAGCGAAGATTTAGATGCGCTACAAAAAGATAGCCATCGCATTTTAGGGGCTGCACAAATGTTTGGTTTGGATGAAATTGCGCAATCGGCTAAAAATTTAGACAGAACACTTCTACGCAGAAGCAAAAAAAGCAGTGCAAATGACTTTAAAGCGCTCGTTGATACGCTGCAGGGTGTACTTAAAAAGTATAATGAAAGTTAAACTGTATTTAATCCAGACACAAAAAAAGCGCCTAAGGCGCTTTTTTATTCAATTAAAACGCTTTTATTGGCGTCTCATCGAATCAAAAAATTCATCATTGGTTTTGCTCATCGATAGTTTATCGATTAAGAATTCCATTGCATCAATTTCTGACATGTCATGAACAATTTTACGTAAAATCCAAAGCTTTTGAAGTTCATCTGGTTTTGTTAGTAATTCTTCACGACGAGTACCTGAGCGGTTAAAGTCGATAGCTGGGAATACACGTCTTTCCGCAATTTTACGGTTAAGGTGAAGTTCCATGTTACCAGTACCTTTAAACTCTTCGTAGATAACTTCATCCATTTTAGAGCCAGTATCGATAAGAGCTGTAGCTATGATTGTTAAGCTACCACCTTCCTCAACGTTACGTGCAGCACCAAAGAAGCGCTTAGGTTTATGTAATGCGTTAGCGTCAACACCACCAGTAAGTACTTTACCTGATGAAGGAATAACGGTGTTATAAGCACGTGCTAAACGAGTGATTGAATCCAATAAGATAACAACATCTTTTTTATGTTCAACTAGGCGTTTTGCTTTTTCGATAACCATTTCGGCAACTTGTACGTGACGAGAAGCTGGTTCATCAAACGTTGATGCAATAACTTCACCTTTAACTAGGCGTTGCATCTCTGTTACTTCTTCCGGACGTTCATCAATAAGTAAAACCATTAATGTTACATCAGGATGATTGTGCGTAATTGATTGTGCAATATTTTGAAGTAGCATTGTTTTACCCGCTTTTGGCGGAGCTACTAACAAACCACGTTGGCCGCGGCCAATAGGAGATGCTAAATCAAGTACACGGGCTGTAATATCTTCTTTACTGCCGTTACCACGTTCCATGCGAAAACGTTCGTTTGCATGTAATGGAGTAAGGTTTTCAAAAAGAATTTTAGTTCGAGAGTTTTCAGGTTTATCAAAGTTAACTTCATTTACTTTAAGTAAAGCAAAGTAACGTTCACCGTCTTTAGGTGGACGAATAAGACCTGAAATTGAATCGCCAGTACGCATGCTGAAACGGCGAATTTGGCTAGGTGAAACATAAATGTCATCTGGGCCAGCTAAGTAAGAGGCTTCTGATGATCTTAAGAAGCCGAAACCATCTTGTAAAATCTCTAATACACCGCCGCCGAAGATATTCTCTCCGCCTTTGGCATGGGATTTAAGAATGGCAAAAATGATATCTTGCTTTCTTAAGCGGGCTACGTTTTCGAGCCCCATGGACTCAGCTAAGTCTACAAGCTCTTTAATGGACTTGTCTTTTAATTCGCGTAAATGCATATTGGTGGGTTCTTTATTACAGTTGTCATACTCAAAATCGCTTTGATCGTTGAGTGAGGTTTGTTGAATATAACTAAGGATTAGTTGGCTTTATAAACTAGCAGTTCACTGGCAAAGCGTCCAGTCTTTATACAAAATAAATTTAAAAAAGGGCAAAAAGCCCTTTTTATTGTTCTAGCTTACAGTTAGATGTTGTTTTCTAAAAACTCAATAAGTTGAGTTTTTGAAAGAGCACCTACTTTCGTTGCAGCTACTTGACCATCTTTAAAAAGAAGTAAAGTAGGGATACCACGAATACCAAATTTTGGCGGTGTGCCAGCATTTTGGTCAATGTTTAATTTAGCAACAGTCACACGGCTGTCGTATTCATCAGCAACTTCGTGAAGAATAGGGGCGATCATTTTACAAGGTCCACACCATTCAGCCCAGAAATCTACTAGTACTGGTTTGTCAGATTGTAATACGTCAGCTTCAAAGCTATCGTCAGTAATTTGGATTATTTTCTCGCTCATTGCGCTCTCCGATTTAGTTAGGCGAAATATTTAGTGCGTATTTAAACACTCTTGTTTCTTATTGCAAGTTTAAACGTTATGCTTAAACGCTATGACTAAGACACATTTAACCGATAAAAAGTTTTCAGACTTTGCTATCGCACCGGAAGTGGTTGCCGGTTTAACCGAGAATGGGTTTGAATATTGCACACCTATTCAAGCAAAATGCCTACCTTTTATTTGTGATGGACGCGATATCGCGGGCCAAGCTCAAACAGGTACAGGCAAAACGTTGGCGTTTTTAACTGCCACGTGCCATCGGTTATTACAATCTAGCAAAGCACCTAGTAAACATCCAAGAGCCCTGATCATGGCCCCTACTCGGGAGCTTGCGATTCAGATACACAAAGATGCTAAAATTTTAGCGCCGCACTGTAATCTTAACTTAGGTTTAGTATATGGTGGCGAAGATTACGAAAAACAACGTGCACAACTAGAAAAAGGCGTTGATATTTTAATTGGTACTACAGGTCGTCTAATTGATCTGTATAAGCAAGGCTGTTACACCCTTAATGAAATTGAGGTAGTCGTGCTTGACGAAGCTGATCGTATGTTCGATTTAGGTTTTATCAAAGATATTCGCTATATGTTCGATCGTATGCCAGATACATCAAAGCGTTTAAACTTATTATTTTCTGCCACATTATCGTATCGCGTACAAGAATTAGCTTTTGAGCACATGACAAACCCAGAACATGTTCAAATTGAACCTGACGTTAAAACGGGTAAACGTATTCAAGAAGAGCTATTTCATCCTTCGCAAGAAGATAAAATTAAGCTGTTGTTAACCTTAATTGAAGAAGAATGGCCAGAGAAAGCAATCGTGTTTGCAAATACCAAGCACAGTTGTGAAACAGTATATGCTTGGCTTAAGTCAGACGGTCATCGTGTAGGTATGCTTACTGGTGATGTTAACCAGAAAAAACGCCAAACTATATTAGCGCAGTTTAGCAAAGGCGACTTAGACTTTTTAGTTGCGACTGATGTTGCAGCGCGTGGTCTTCATATTCCAGAAGTAAGTCATGTATTTAACTTTGATTTACCTGACGATTGTGAAGATTATGTTCACCGTATTGGCCGTACTGGCCGCGCTGGTGCATCAGGCCACGCAATTAGTTTTGCATGTGAGCAATATGCATATAACCTGCATGAAATTGAAGAATATATAGAGCACAGCATTCCTTTATCACATTATGATAAAACAGCATTGCTAGATGATTTAACTCAGCCTATTATTCAAAGAAAGCGCAACTATTCAACAGGTCCACGTAACCGTAGTAATAACAGCGGACGTCGCCCAAATAATAGTTACCAAAAAGGACGGTCGTAAACGACCGTTTGTATAAGTAGTAGTAACTAGAGGTTTTTGAACGGTGGGGCAACTTAAACCGCAAAAAAATGTGTACGCAGTTATTGATTTGGGCTCAAATAGCTTTCATATGCTTATAGCCAAATCAATTGCTGGCGGTCTACAAACAATTGGACGTGTTAAACGCAAAGTCCGATTAGCCGCAGGGCTTGATAAAGATAACGTATTGAGCACTGAAGCAATGCAGCGAGGCTGGGAATGCCTTGCCCTTTTTGCTGAGCGTCTACAAGATATCCCAGATAAAAACATCACCATAGTAGCAACAGCCACCTTACGGCTAGCCACTAACGCCGAAGTATTCAAAAATCATGCAGAAAAGATTCTTGGCCATAACATTAATGTTATTAGCGGAGAATTAGAAGCGCGTACAATTTATAAAGGTGTTGCTCATACTTCATCTTGTACTGGCAAACAGCTTGTTATTGATATTGGTGGTGCAAGTACCGAAGTTGTAATTGGTAAAGCATTTGATGCCTTACATTACAAAAGCCTCAATATGGGGTGTGTTACCTATCTTGAACGCTATTTCAAAGACTGCCAATTAAGTAAGAGTAACTTTAACGCAGCCATAAAAGCAGCTCGTACAGTCATTGATGAAATTTCTCCAGAATATAAAACAGCGGGATGGCAAATTGCATCTGGTGCTTCTGGCACAGTGCAAGCAATTCAAGAAATTATGGTCGCTCAAAACCTTGACGATTTACTTACGCTTGAAAAGCTCAACACTATAAAAGAGCAAGCAATTGCATTTAGCACTATTGCAGCGCTAGACCTTCCTGGATTAAGTGAAGACCGTCGACTGGTATTTGTATCAGGGCTCGCAATCTTAATCGCACTATTTGAATCTCTTGAAATAGAAAAAATGGGATTGGCGGGTGGAGCACTGCGTGAAGGCGTTTTATATAGCATGGTTCCGGAGTTTCATAATAACGACATTCGTAAACGCACAGTTGATGGGTTTATGAGTCGTTATCACGTTGATCAAAAACAAGCGTGTCGGGTTTCAAGCTTAGCTATGCAGTTAGCGGTAAGTATTGATAAAGATTGGCCAATTGAACGTTTAAATGGGTTACCACTATTAAAAGCGGTAGCGCAGCTTCATGAGATTGGATTACTAATAGAATATAAGCAGTACCATAAACACACCGCTTATATTTTGGAAAATACCGATATGCCTGGTTTTTCACAGTCAGAGCATAAATTAATAGTAGCGGTAGCAGATGCGCATCGTTCTGATTTTCCAAAAGGCTGTTTTAATTCACTCGGCGTAAATAGTCTATTGGCGCAATATATAGTGAGATTACTACGGATAGCAGTCATCTTATCAATGCGCAGACAAGATGATGTACTGCCTATGTTTGAGTTAACTGCTAAAAATGAAGTGTTAGACCTTAAGTTTGAAAGTAACTGGTTAAAAGATCATCCATTAATGGCCAGCGAGCTACAACAAGAGTCTAAACAGCAAGGTAAACTTGGGTGGAAGCTCATAGTAAACTAATTAAAAAGGCCCATCAGGGCCTTTTTAGTGTTTAAAGTAACCATTTCGATGCAAATATGTGCGAACAGCACATTATTTCAAGTTTTCTTCAAAAAAGGGTTGATCTGTTTTCGGATCTCCCTATAATGCGACCCCACTGAGACGGGAAACGCCAACGCATAGCGAGGCACGAACAACTCAGGGTGTTAAAT
>NZ_JADYXH010000089.1:0-503 GCF_015864395.1 Pseudoalteromonas sp. SWYJZ12 | reverse complement strand
ATTAAGTGGAAGTACTACATCGTATACTGCTGCTGGCTCTGTTTCGAACTCGTTTTCGTCTACTTCTTCGTCATTGAGACCAAGAACCGTACACTCGAAGAGACCGCAGCCCTCTTTGACGGTGACTCTGCCACGGCGCAAATCGCTGCCACCGCCGCTCAGCAAGCCGGCGTCACACATGATGTCAAGGATGAGAAAAGCTCTGGCTCTTTCCACGAGCAGGCTCCAGTGCTCACCAAGTAAAGCGCTACCTCCTCAGCTGCGATACCTACTTCCACATTCCCCTCCCGTCCAGATTTGCTAGCCCTCTTTTGGAGGATTGACATTGATTTATGGAGGAAGAGTATCTATTATAATATCCTTTTTATGCTCTGATGTCTTGCGTGGAGGGGAGGATGGTTTCTGACGAAATACAACGGTACATAATCCTACATGTTATCCCATGACGCACGCATTGTATTTGTAAATGGTTTCCTACTCTCTTGGTTCATGGTCGATAATGT
>NZ_JADYXH010000088.1:0-513 GCF_015864395.1 Pseudoalteromonas sp. SWYJZ12 | reverse complement strand
GAAAGGACACTCCCTCCCAGTTTACTATGTCGGCTGTGCAGAGCGAGGAAACGCTGAGAACGGCTTAAGCTGGCACCTATTAACCAGTGAACCAGTCACCAGCAAAGAAGACGCTTTAGCTATCATCACCTACTATGAGCACCGTTGGCTTGTAGAGGAATACCATAAAGTCTGGAAAAGTGATGGTACGGATATCGAAAGTTTACGCCTTCAAAGCCAAGATAACATGGAAAGATTGGTGACGATTAATGGCTTTATTGCGACGCGAATATTGCAACTAAAGTTCACCAATGAGCAGCCTGATTCTCCAAGTTGTGAACAACTGTTATCTCCCAAAGCATGGAAGTTATTGTGGTTAAAGAGAATAAAAACACCATTGCCTGAAACTGCTCCAAATATGTCATGGGCGTATCAGGAACTGGCAAAGTTAGGAGGCTGGAAAGATACCAAGCGCACAGGGCGTGCATCTGTGAAAGTGTTATGGCAAGGATGGCTTAAGTTACAAGCCATCCT
>NZ_JADYXH010000087.1:0-517 GCF_015864395.1 Pseudoalteromonas sp. SWYJZ12 | reverse complement strand
AGGTCCGTATCACAGAGAATAGACCGGTATACATGGTAATATAAAATAATTCATAGGCCTGTATCACAAAGCATAGGCCAACATACGAGTATACAATGCACAGAGCGTAGGTCCGTATCACAAAGCGTAGACCCGTATACATGTATATAATGCACAAAGCAACAGTCATAGTGTATATAATGCACAAAGCAACAATCTAATACGCAAAAGTATTATACCTGGCCATCAAATAAATGAGGGAAGTCTCTACGGACATCGTCCTCAAGCTCCCAAGTCGCATCCGACTGGTCTTGAGCATTCCACAAAACCTTTACCATAGGTTGCACTCTACTACGGAGCTTCCTCTCGCTCCGAGCAATTAAACGGACTGGTTCTACCTCATAGGAGGTATCCGGTCTCACCGTGACTCCGACCACTTCCGGTGTCACTACAGTTCGGTCATCCTTCACATGCTTCCGAAGCATAGATATGTGAAACACAGGATGAATCTCAGATATGTACTCTGGTAGTTCCAATC
>NZ_JADYXH010000086.1:0-474 GCF_015864395.1 Pseudoalteromonas sp. SWYJZ12 | reverse complement strand
GTCCCTCTCAGCCTCAAGACCTCGCGAGCGAGCAACCACCAGATAAGACCGATCGAATGTCTTGTCTTGTTGTTAGTGGGGATGGCAACATCGACAAATTGCAGAGGCGCATCGCTGTCGCAGAGGGCGATAACAGGGATGTTCACGTAGGAGGCCTCACGAATAGCCTGGTGGTCCACGCGAGGGTCGGTCACGACGATAAGGCGGGGCTCTTTGAACGATCGGGTGATGTAATTGGTGAAAGAACCAGGAGTAAAACGGCCGGCAATAGCCTGAGCGCCAGTGTTGGCGGCATACTTGAGGACAGCACGGTGTCCGTAGGGGCGAGCGGAAATGACGCAGACATCGTTGGGGTTATCGACAGTGGCGATAATACGAGCAGCAAGGACAAGCTTTTCCCAGGTTTTGCCGATGTTGAGAATGTGGATTCCATCATTCCTCCTCTTCCAGACGTAGCGCTCCATCTGCTTATCG
>NZ_JADYXH010000085.1:0-523 GCF_015864395.1 Pseudoalteromonas sp. SWYJZ12 | reverse complement strand
CCGGCCCCTCTGCTGGCAAAATCGCTGTGATCGCCGAGATAATTGACCACAACCGCGCTATCATTGACGGCCCCACGACTTCCGTCCCCCGCCACTCGTTCCCTTACAATCACCTCACTCTTACACCGCTCAAACTTGCCGGTCTCCCCCGCGGCGCACGCTCTGGCGCCCTGAAGAAGCTCATCGAGAAGGAGGCCATTGTTGAGAAATGGGAAAAGTCGGCATGGGCACAGAAGCGCGCTGCGATCGAGAAGAGGCGATCGCTGAACGACTTTGGCCGGTTTGGTGTTCTGTTGGCGAAGAAGCAGCGGAGAGACGTAGTGAGGAAGGCGGTGTTCAAGGCGAAGAAGGCATGATCGTACTTGGAGGGGTGATTCTGCAGCTTCGGCTTCTTCATCCTTCTCGTCCTCGTCTTCGTCGGCGGGTAGATCCTCAACGCGACGCAAGAGGCCCTCAATCAATGGTGATCGTGGATTGATTTCCAAAGACTTGGCCTTCAGAGCGAAGTCATGGAGAATTCCGC
>NZ_JADYXH010000084.1:0-531 GCF_015864395.1 Pseudoalteromonas sp. SWYJZ12 | reverse complement strand
GTTGATCTCAAAGATCCGAGAGGAGTACCCCGACAGGATGATGTGCACATACTCCGTTGTGCCAAGTCCCAAGGTGTCAGATACCGTCGTTGAGCCTTACAACGCCACCCTCTCTGTTCACCAACTGGTTGAGAACTCAGACGAGACTTTTCTGAATCGATAATGAGGCTCTCTACGATATCTGTTTCAGGACCCTCAAGCTTTTCAACGCCGACGTACGGTGACCTGAACCACCTAGTATCGATCGTGATGTCCGGTATTACGACGTGCTTGCGCTTCCCTGGTCAGCTCAACTCCGACCTTCGCAAGCTCGCTGTCAACATGGTGCCCTTCCCGCGTCTCCACTTCTTCATGACTGGATTCGCCCCCCTGACTGCCCGTGGTAGCCAACAATATCGCGCGGTTACTGTTCCGGAACTCACACAGCAAATGTTCGACGCAAAGAACATGATGGCCGCCACTGATCCTAGGCACGGTCGTTACCTGACTGTGGCAGCTGTCTTCCGTGGAAAGGTATCGATGAAAGAGGGC
>NZ_JADYXH010000083.1:0-532 GCF_015864395.1 Pseudoalteromonas sp. SWYJZ12 | reverse complement strand
GGCAAGTGCAAGTCCAAGTGGTCGCTGAACCCTGGTAATAGCAACAACTCCAACACCTACGCTTCTGCATCTACATCGACAACTGCGGCCTATAGCGCTGCCAAGGCAATCAGATAGACCAGTTTCCTGGACTTTCTGGATCTCGGTTGTCGTAGCAGTAGCAGTCGCCAAGTACGTTGTAGTTTGAAGATAGGTCTTGTTCTCTACGAGTGTCGAGGTGATGGTGTTCAAAACGGTCTTAGTGTTGTCCTTGGTCTCCGTCTGTACCCACACCGACGTGAGCGTCGTAGGTTGAACGTGAGTCACAGTGTCTGTCAGGGTAACATGGGCAGTTGTGGTCTCTGTCGCAGTCGCCGTCGAGATATGAGTGACTTTATCAGTGACGGTGGCAGTCTTCGTCTCAGCGATGGTCTTCGTGTTGTCGATGACGTGAGTGCTGACCCATACACTGGTGTAGGTTGTAGGTCGCATTCTCCTTCCTCAGACAGGTCCCGGGATGGTAAATGGGTACTGGAGGAACCCGAACCCCATC
>NZ_JADYXH010000082.1:0-534 GCF_015864395.1 Pseudoalteromonas sp. SWYJZ12 | reverse complement strand
TGCCCCCTACCACCCCCCTAGAGATCCCGACCACCACCGTAGAGATCCCCGGCGCAACCGACACAGTAACTCCCGAAGCCGTTGGCGCTGCTGGTAATGCTGGTGCCAACCCCCTCGGTCTCGGCAATGGTGCTCTCACGATGCGCCAGGCTAGCACCCCCGTGATGGTCCTTGGCGCACTCGCCGCCATCCTCGCCATCTCCCTTTAACGATACCCAACGCTTTCTGCGACTGGATGAACTTCGATGTTCATAGTGGAGCCGCCGGCTCTATTTCTCTCATCCGGTGCTGGTATTTTTTTGTTGTTTGATCGCGCTTGGTTCTGGAAATCCCAAAGTGTATGTATGTGTCGAGTTGTTGCTGCTGGTTTTTTCCTCGATTGGTGGATGCTTGAAGTCGAAACAAGTCGAGCTGGGTGATATATTACAGCGACCTCTGATACAGTACTTGTGACAATACGCGCTGTTGTGCTTTACCTATCTTTATTGTCACAAGTACTGTATCAGAGGTCGCTGTAATATATCACCCAGCTCG
>NZ_JADYXH010000081.1:0-541 GCF_015864395.1 Pseudoalteromonas sp. SWYJZ12 | reverse complement strand
CAAGAACTACGACCCCCAGAGAGATAAGCGTTTCTCGGGAACCGTCAAACTCCCTCATGTTCCCCGCCCTCGCATGTCGATTTGCATTCTGGCCGATGCCGCTGACATCGATCGTGCCAAGCAAATCGAGCTCGAGTACATGTCTGTTGATGACTTGAAGAAGCTCAACAAGAACAAAAAGCTCGTCAAGAAGCTCGCAAAGAAATACGATGCCTTCCTCGCCTCCGAAGCCCTCATCAAGCAGATCCCCCGTCTCCTTGGTCCCGGTCTCTCCAAGGCTGGAAAGTTCCCCACCCCCGTCTCGCACGCCGAAGACCTGAACAACAAGCTGATTGAGGTCCGCTCCACCATCAAGTTCCAACTCAAGAAGGTTCTCTGCTTGGGTGTTGCTGTCGGCCACGTCGACATGAACGACGACCAGGTTCTCGGAAACGTCATGTTGAGCATAAACTTCCTCGTTTCCCTGCTCAAGAAGAACTGGCAAAACGTCAAGTCGCTGCACATCAAGACCACGATGGGCAAGCCCGTCCGCCTGTTCTAG
>NZ_JADYXH010000080.1:0-543 GCF_015864395.1 Pseudoalteromonas sp. SWYJZ12 | reverse complement strand
TAAAGCTGAGGCTACTGCGAAAGCTGGCGGTGTCGGCTTTGGCAGCGGTGTCAGCTTTGGCGTTCGTATCAGCCTTGCCTTTAGCCGCTACGGAAGTTTCAGCGGCAGCAACTGAAGTTTCAGCCGCTGCGCCCTTTGCAGCTTTGCCTGTGGCGGCTTGAGTTGCTTTCACAGAGGTCGTCGAGGTGGCAGCCTCGGCAGTCGAAGTACCAGCCTTGCCAGTCGCAGTCGCAGAAGGGACCGCCGTGGTCGTTTTGCCATTACCAGCTTTACCCGTAGCAGAGACTGATGCGCTGGCAGATACTGATGCGCTAGCCTTGCCTGTTGCGGTCGCAGTGCCTGTTACCGATGCGGATGCAGTGCCTGTTACCGACACTGATGCAGAGTCGGTTCCAGTAACGGAGGCGGTTGCGCTAACACTAGCACTGGCTGTTCCAGTTGCCGAGGAAGCGGCAGTTGAGCTAACGGCAACAGACGACGATGCAGCGGGTGCGTCCCTCAAGATAACAAAACACGATGACAAAATCAAACTTCAAGCGTTTC
>NZ_JADYXH010000008.1:0-148484 GCF_015864395.1 Pseudoalteromonas sp. SWYJZ12 | reverse complement strand
AAGTGGTGTGAGCCATTAAGCTAACTTGTACTAATTACCCGTGAGGCTTAACCATACAACGCCAAACGCGTTTTATGTGATAGTGAAACACGCGAAGAAGTTAATATAACTAAAGTAGATATTACTTAGAAAGACTTAAAAAATATTATCAGATATTTTCCAAATTCAAGAGGTGACTCTTAGCGCATAGCGTTAAAGTTGAGGCACCTTGCGCAAAGAAAATGGTAGCACTACGTGCTTGTCATTGATTCTTTGCACCTAATTTGCTTGGTGACAATAGCGTTTTGGACCCACCTGATTCCATGCCGAACTCAGTAGTGAAACGAAACAGCGCCGATGATAGTGTAGCATTTGCTATGTGAAAGTAGGACATTACCAGGCTTCAAATTGTAGAAAGCCCGAATCTAACGATTCGGGCTTTTTTACGTCTGCAGAAAAGTGAAATATGCGCAATTAATGCACACACATCAAGACCTATCACGTAGGGCGGGCGAGCGCAGCGATTCCTGACGCTAAAATCACAACAAAATCCCTCAATATCTTAGTCGGCCAATACAGTAGCATTTGCTACGTGACTCTCCACCGCTGAAGGTATCATGACATCACACAAGCATTAAGTTGTAGAGCTCCCGAAACTAACGAGCTGGGCTTTTTACATTTTTAGAAAAGTGATTCAGGTAATCCGCTATGGCGAAGCGTCTCTCAATGAATAATCTACTTAATTTAACGAGTTAAAGTGGCATCGCCGATGCGAGTGTCGTCTTTCACTGTGACTTCCTAACGCTGAGGGTACTATTGCACTGTACAAAGCTTCAAATTAAAGAAAGTCCTAACCTAAATAGTCGTTTTTTTTGCATATATAGAATGTAAAAATATGAGTGAATAATATCAATTCAAATATATAAGCAGATTGGTATTATATAAAAAGTATGAGATCCTCATAAATCAAAGTTATTTTAAATTAATGGTATGAGTTAATGATTACTCGTTAACAAACCTCTGACTTAACTTGTTTATGGAGGCAATGAATACTAATATAATTTCATGACCTTATAACTAAAATTTATTGAGTTAGTTGTTTTAAAATTACTACCAATAATGATTGTGAGCTGTAACTAGATGCCCTATGAAACATTTTTAGATGACTCTACTTCGCTAGTTGAATTTACACGTATTTACTTAGCTATTTTTTATACTTTTGTTGCGGGGTTTTATACATTTAGAATTATTTATAAAAATAGAGACACACCATCAGGCGTTATTTATCCCGGAGATAAGTTTTGTACTAGTTGGTGGAACCATATGGTTTTTAAGTTTTTCAGGGCTGCTATTTGGTTTATATGTGTAATTAGAGTGTTTGTACCTGAGTTAGATAGCTACCTTGGGTTATTCCCAATTCTCAATGGCTGGCCAGGTGTATTATTTGGCGATATTTTATTGAGTGCAGGTTTTATTTTGACGATGTTTGTACATTTTCATATGGCAGCACTTTGGCGTTCAGGAATTGATCCTAAGGGGCCGCATGAGCTTAAAACATCAGGACTATATGAATACTCTAGGAATCCGATGTATTTAGGTGTTGTAGCTGCACAGGTGGGTTTCTTTTTAGCCTTACCTAGTATATTTAGTTTGACCTGTTTGGTTATTGGTTTTATAGCTATATATAGACAGACGTTAGTTGAAGAAGCTCATTTAGCTCATCGCTTTTCAACACAATATAAAGAGTATAAGCAACTAGTCCCTCGCTGGTTATAGCTTGGGATTAAGCTTTGAATATATGAATTTTAATTGAAGAGTTAGTGGGTGCTCTGTGTTGAATTGCTAAAATCCAGCAAGATGGACATAAATCAGATCACTTCTTTTTGTTTTATACCAATTCGCTTAATTAAGTGATCTATTTTGAGGATGGAAAAACGTGTTGATAGCTAGGCAAAAAATTTGCTATTTAGTTGTTCTAAATGAGAATTTTTTAACACAGGTAGCGACACATTTAGCCCCGCAAAATGATTAAGTATTATTGCGGATCGGTATTATATACTTTTCTATAAACTCTTGTTTAGTAATTGCCTTTGAAAAAATGTAGCCTTGAATATAATCGCAAGCAAGCAGCTTTAATAGGTCATACTGCTTTTGTGTTTCAACACCTTCCGCTACCACCATTACATCTAGGTTATGAGCCATAGTGATAATAGCCTTCACAAGAGCAATACTATTATCGTTTGATTCAATATCGCTTATAAATGAACGATCTATTTTTAAAATATCTATATCTAAGCGCTGTAAATACGCCAAAGAAGAATAACCAACACCAAAGTCGTCAATCGCTATGTCTATATTAATAGTGCTTAAGCGTTTTAATTGTCGCTGTATTGACGAATCTGGATCCATTAAGGTATTTTCAGTGACTTCAATTAAAATAGTGTTGGCGGGTAGTTGGTACTTTTTACTTGCAACAATCCATTCATCTACCCAGCAACCAGCGCGGTCAATTTCAAGAGGTGATGTATTTACACTGACTTGAATTGGCTTTTCACTTAAAACATTGAATTGGACGGTATCTTGAATTGCTTGAGATTTTACCCATTGGCCTATGTCGTTTATTAATCCGTTTTTTTCAGCGATAGGTATAAATTCGTTTGGCCCTATTAGGCCTCGTTCAGGGTGGTTCCAACGAATAAGGGCTTCAGCTTTTGGTACTGATTTCCCATCAATTGAAAATATAGGTTGGTAATATAATTCAAATTGTTTTTTTACAATTGCAGTGCGTATCTCTTCTATCAGGCGACGCTTTTCTGTGGCTTTTTCTTCGATAGCATAGGAGAAAAACTCATAGCGATTCCGCCCTTTATTTTTAGATAAATACATCGCTTGATCAGCACGTCTAACGAGCTCTTCTACTGTTAAACCATCAGTAGGGAAAAATGTTAAACCTATGCTTGCGGTAACATAGACTGTTTCTTTTTTTATTTTAATGCTCTGCATTAAACTACTTTTTACAGCTTTGGCAATTTTTGATGCTTCATCAGGGCTACTTACACCCTCTAAAATTAATGTAAATTCGTCTCCACCTAAGCGTGCTACTGTATCTTTTGTTGTTATACAGCTTTGCAGCCTCGTTGCTACCTGATGTAATAATAAATCACCGTAGTCATGCCCAAGGCTGTCGTTTACTTCTTTAAAACCATCTAAATCTATAAATATAAGTACGAATTTCATTCCTTCAACGCTTACTAAGCTTTGTAGTTTCTCGTAAAAATACCGTCTATTTGGTAAATCGGTTAACCCGTCTTGGTAAGCATATTGTTGCAACTGAATATTTGCATTTTCAAGTTCATTAGTACGAAGCCTAACTTGGTTTTCTAATGAACTTTCTCTTTGCTCAATGTTGTATAACATATCGTTAAAACAAGATGTTAACTGTCCTACTTCATCTTGTGATAGTTGTTCTGCGCGTAAACTATAGTCATGTGATGTGGTTATTTTACTGGCTGTTTGTGCTAAATATAAAATTGGGTTTAAAAATTTACGTCTTAATAAAAGCGACAAAATAAGACTAACCGCAAAGGTAAATACCATCAGGATCATTATAAACTTGGTATAAAAAGTGATTCTTTCTTTAATATAGCTGTCGTTAGCACGTATCTTTAATACACCATAATTATACATATCAAGTTGAAGTAAAGTATTAACTTCAATGCTTTGTTCTATTTCTTCATTTTCGGCTTGAGCAATAACAAGTTGTTCACCAGTCATACTCGTTACCATTATACTAATAACATCTGAGCGTATAAGTATTGGGTTTATAAGCTCTTGTACCGCATCTATATCATTAAACATAAGTGCAGTAGTTATATTGGGTGAAAGCATTTTAGACAGCGACCCTAAGCTTTCTATTTGTTCCTCTTTAGCGCTGCTGATCTCATAAGCACTAAATACAATTGTCACTATTGCGGTAGATACAAGTGCGACACTCATTAAGATAAATAATAATTTTTTGCTCATTGTATTTAATGCAAATAGTTTTTTCATTGCATTACCTATCTACAACGCGTGCAAGTCGTAGTACTTTTGAACTCATAGTAATGCCTGCATCTTTAAGCTGTTGTGGTGCAATTTCAAAGCGAATTTTACCACTGGAAAGAAAGAATCTGATATGGCCGCCATTTTCAATAAATGAGTCTGTTTCACCAATGACCATAATATTTTTTAGATCTAAAGGAGTTATGTTTTGCCACTGAGCAAATGTATCTGAGGTGATAAATAGCATATTACACGCAGATGTTGTGACTTCATCAAGAGTGACTAATTTATTATGCAAAGGTAATTTTTTTATAGTGCGATTTTTTAGAGCGGTGTTAGCCACATCAATAAAGTATTTATCAGGGCTACAAATAGTAAATTGATCAAGGGGTTCTAAATGAGAATCCCAGTGTCCAAAACGTGCAAAGTTATACAAGAAGCCTGCTTTTAGCATGTATTCTTTTTCAACAGCGTCAACGCTGGTACTTAAAAGTACCAAGGCTATTAAGCTTCTGTGAATTAGACTTCTTAATTTAATCATCTAATTAGCTTAGAAATTTGCTGAAATTGTAAACGTAATACATTCATCAATATAGTTTGGTAATGTATAGGTTTCGCGCGTATTACTGTACTCAATATGTGAACCTGAAAATAGGTTTTTACCCGAAACTGCAGTAGACCACACAGGAGTAGCCTGCCAATTCCAACTAATATCTAGCGTTGTGTAATTATCAGTATTATATGCATTTGAGTTTACTGCTCGTAATGTCGCAAACACATTATGGTTGGTTAAAAAAGAATAATCGGCTTTTGCAAATAACTGCCTGTTTTTAGAGTCATACCCGATAGCGGGCTCTACTCTAGGAGGTAAATCGTAGTTATAATCGGTGTAACTATAACCAAACTCAGTATTGAGATTATCAATTGGTTGCCATGATACTACTAAGTCGAACCCTTTAGTGGTTGTGTCTGCTACAGATGCAAAGTCTAAATCTATACGAGTCATTGTTAGTGCTTGAAATACTTCTGGAATTTTCCCTGCTAGAAATAAATTAAGTATAGGAGTGAATTGTTCAGCATGCGTATTCATATCAATAACCGCTACGTTTTTAGCATCGGTATAATAAGTAGAAAGATCTAATGACCAATCGTTAGCAGTAAAACGGTAGCCTAATTCATAAGATAGATAGTTTTCTGATTTAACTTTGTCATTACCATTTAGGTAGGTTGCAATCCGGTAGTCGTCTATTTGGTCAAAGCCTGAACTTAAACCGGTAAGATCTTTAATTTCTGTACCATTAACTTTAAAGTTGTCGTTAAACTCAATTAATGTTGGTGTACGGACACTTCGCGATATTGCGCCCCAAGTAAGGTGGTTATCTACTGGTTTGTATATAAGTCTTGCTGATGGTTGATTTTCCCAGCCAGTTAAATCGTTATGATCAAGCTTAGTACCAATAATAAAGTCGAGAGTGTCAGGAGTCACATTGTATTGAGCTTGAACAAGTGCACCATATTGTTTGAGGCTATCAAAGTTTTTATCGCTATCTAAAAATACACTTTCTGCGAAAGAGATAGAGTTATACCGGTAGTTCAACCCCCAATCTAACTGTAGAGATTGATATATAAAGTTCATTTGATAATCAATATCTATCGATTCAAAGTCTTCTTTAATATAATTTTGAGAGCCATTTTGTTTAAGCCAAGAAATTTGTAGCATTTGATTGGCATCTGGCGACATTCTGTTTTCAAGGCGCGCCATTATGCGCGAGTCTGTTCGCTTTAAATCATCTGAAAATGAAATGTTTTCGTTGGTTTCATCGACAACACCTCGGTAGTTTTGGCCAAGTGTGGAATGAGTTACATCACCCTGAAGTAGCGCAGACCACTCATCATTAGGGGTAAAGTCAGCTCTAAAACCTAAAGAGTTTTGTTTGGTTGTGTCATTAGGGGGAAGTGAGATCCCTTTTTTTGATTCATTAGCATCTTTTAAGTGCCCATACACACGGTAGCTGCCTATGTTACTTATATCACCACCGTAGCGAAGATTAGCATCAACATTTATTTGATTACCAGTTGTTACACTTGCGTATCCACCGCGAGTATCAATACTATTTTTAGTAATGATATTAATAACGCCATTATTTGCGTTACTTCCCCAAAGTAATCCGCCTTGTCCGCGTATAACTTCAATACGTTCAATATCGTACAAAGGAACGTTGAGTGTTTCCCAATAAACAGCGGCAAACTTTGGGGTATATAAGCTTTGTCCGTCAATCATAACCAATAATTTGCTTGAAAAGCGAGAGGCAATGCCTCTTGAGGAAATAGCCCATTGATTGTTATCGAGCTGACGAACAATTAAACCCGGCACCATTTTTAGTGCTTCAGGTACTGATGTAGCACCAGATTTAGTAATTTGTTCTTTACTTAATACATAAATAGATGAAGCGGTATCAAATGCTGATTGTGCTCTTTTCATCGCAGAAGTTGCTTGCACATCCATACCCATTAAAGCATCAAGATCGAGGTCTTCATCTTCAAACGGCTCAGCCATTACAAGAGGGCACACAAAAAGTAATGGCCAAAATAAACGTTGTGATATTTTCACCCAAAAATCTCCTGCGCAATCAAAAAATCAAAAACAATGACTGTTTTTGTAATACATGTGATATCACACAATATTAACATACATTAACAGCGTAAAAGTATAAATGCGATTAAATCAAAACAACTAATTTTGTAGTAGTTAAAAAATTTAACTTTGGCCAATAAAACAGTAAAATTTAAAAAAATAAAGTAGATAAATTTTATACAATTACATTTATTAAAGAGTCAAAAAATAGAAGTTACTGAGAGTTATATGATTATATACTATTTAAAATTTAGTCTATTTTTGAAGGACTTCAAAGTATTTTGCGCTTATTGATTATTTAACTTTGCATTTCATGCTTTTACAAGGGCACTATTAATTATACGTGCACGATTAATCTAACTTTGTATTAACTATTATTGTAGTTTCAATTACCTTTGCTTTTATTAAAGGTATATAGAATACTTAAATTCGCTTGGTTTTGCTTTGAAGGCACCAAAGTATGGAAAAAAATGAATTAATTAATGTAGAAGAAGTACTCAATTTAATGCTTGATGCCGTATGCGTGGTAGATAAACAAGGCACATTTGTTTTTGTAAGCGCAGCATTTGAGCAAATATTTGGTTATACGGCCGATGAAGTTGTTGGCACAAAAATGATTAATTACGTTTACGAAGGTGATCATTATAAAACGCATAATGCCGTAACTTCGCTGTTGTCTGGCGAAATGGTGAACCCTCGCTTTGAAAACCGTTGGATGAGAAAAGATGGTCAAGTAGTTCATATACTATGGTCTGTTCGTTGGTCAGAGCAACATCAAGTAAGAATTGCTGTCGCGCACGATATAACTGAACGTAAAGTAATGGAAGATCAACTCCATTATATGGCACGGCACGATGTGTTAACTGGCCTACCAAATCGATCTTTATTGATGAATCGATTAGAAAAAGTAATTATTAGTGCAACTACAAACAACACGTTTTTTTCTTTACTGTTTATAGACATAAATGGCTTTAAAGCAGTAAACGATACTCACGGACACGAAATTGGCGATAAGCTTTTATGCGCTATAGCTAAAAGGCTTTCAGCGTCAGTAAGGCATTACGACACAGTAGGGCGTTTAGGCGGAGACGAATTTTTAATTATTTTAGATAACTTAAGTTCTAGCCACGAAACCGTCAGAATAAAAAATAAAGTCCTCACTGAGTTTAAAGCCGTCTTTAAGTTAGATGACGTATTACTAAATATTTCACCCAGTATAGGGATTGCAAACTACCCCGAACATGGCCAAACAGATCACGAACTCATAAAGTATGCTGATCAAGCTATGTACAAAAATAAGCAACGAGGCTTAGATAACGTAACCTATTTACCTCAATAACTAAGCTGAACTATCACCTTAGGTTAAACAATTATCACAGCGCCCTTGACTACAATGCCTTACTTGCCGACATATTTTTAATATCGGTTTGCCAGTGCTGCGCTAAAAAATCTATAAATGCTCTTACAACAGTTTGTTGGTAGTTCCTTGATAAATAGGCTGCCCACAAATTATGTCCAGATGATAATGAAGGCGATTACCGTATCGGCAGTAATACATTTTTTGCTAATGATGCAGGCGAAAGCAAGGTATAGGTCACTGATTATGCAACCGCAATGGTTGATGAAGCGCAAAATGCAGCGCACGTAAATCAGCATATTGGTATTGCCTACTAATATGGTTACTAATCAAAAGCGTTTGATTATTTAGATATAACAATACTGGCTCACAAGGTTAAAATAATTTAATCTGAGCGTATTAATTCTTATTAAATTATTTGCCTTATGAGCCTTCTTTTTTCTCTTGCGTTAGCAAGCCTTCCCGCTTTACCAGAGCCAGTTGCTAATAATGCTGTGGCTAAAGTTACAGTACAAAACCAAACCTATTTTTTAAGCTTTATGGGGCTGGGGGGCGATAAACAATACTCGTCCGTACATAACAAAGTGTGGGCGCTTAAAGTTGGCGATTCACAGTGGCAATCTAAAACTGGTGTGCCTTCAAGCTTGCCATTAAAAGGGCGCTTAGCAAGCACCGCAGTCGGCTTAGGCGAGTACGCCTATGTGTTTGGCGGCTATACGGTAGCAGAGGATCATACTGAAGTTTCAAGCCCCGACGTATATAAGTACGACGTAATAAAAGATACCTACACTCATCTTGCGAGCATGCCAGTACCCGTAGACGATAGCGTCGCGCTGAGCTACAAAGCGCGTTACATTTATCTAATTAGCGGTTGGCATAACGACGGCAACGTAAACTTAGTGCAAGTATACGACACGCAAAATAATACATGGCAACAAGCCTCGCCATTTTTAGGTGAGCCTGTATTTGGCCAAGCCGCTGCTATTAGTGCTAACACCATTGTTATTTGTGATGGCGTTAAAACACAAGCTAATCCTTATTCGCGTCGCTCGTTTGCAGGTGTAGCACAGTGCTTAAAAGGCACAATAGATTCAACTAACCCACAAAAAATAGATTGGCGTACCTTGCCACATCCAACGGGCACTGCTCACTACCGAATGGCAGCCACCAGCTATAATGGTAATATTTATATGATGGCAGGCTCTAATAACCCATACAACTACAGCGCAATAGGTTACGACGGCAAACCTGCACCTGCAAGTGACCATGTTTGGCGCTTTAGTATCGAAAAAAACGAATGGCAGATTTTATCCCCTGTTGAAGTAAAGAGCATGGATCATCGTGGTTTACTTGAGCACAGTGGGGTTTTATATCGAATTGGCGGCATTGATAACAGTCAGCAAGTAAGCGCTAACGTACTCGGTTACGAGGCGCCAAAGTGAATACCCTTTACATTACCGGAGCGGGAGTCAGCGCTGCCAGTGGTATTCCCACCTTTAGAGGGGAGGATGGTTATTGGACCATTGGCAGTAAAAATTATACGCCTATGGAAATGGCAACACGCGCAATGTACCAAAACGCCCCAAAAGAGTTTTTAGCATGGTATTACCATCGCTTTGCAACGTATCGTAACCATGGCCCAAACGACGTACACCATTGGCTAAGTGACAAAAACCTAATTACTCAAAACATAGATGGGCTTGATGGCAAAGCGGGTAACAAAAATTACATAGCTATACACGGCAGGCTTGATCAAATGACCTTATTTCATGAGCAAGGGGAGCCAGTCACGCCACTTGCCACCCCGTGGGATAGCGTAGACGAAAGCCGCCTGCAAGAGTCTCTTTTTGAGCTATTTAATATTCAACACCAAACGCCTGAACTAAACCATTCATTTAAGCCCTTTGTTTTATTATTTGACGAATACTACACCGAGCTTTACAGAATAACAGAAGCACAACAGCGTATGATCAACGCCGATAAAATTGTATTTATGGGCACCTCGTTTAGCGTTAATATTACGCAAATGGCAATTGAAATAGCCCGAAATTACGACATTCCTGTTGAAGTGGTTGACCCTGAGCCTGCACATATTTTGCACGCTAACGTCACATATAAAAAAATGAATGCATTAGATTACATTCAATCTAATTAAGAAGTGCTATATTTTAAAGGGATTGATAATGTTTTCTTAAATATTACAATCTCTTTATATAATATTAACGAGTCAAAAATGTTATTATTATCCTGATTATAATAATACTAAAGAGATCTGAATGAGCGACTTAACTGCAATAGCAAACTTGTCCATTTTACTTGTAGAGCCTTCAGAGGTTCAGCAAAAAATAATAATAAAATCGCTTTTAGAAAGTGGTGTAAAACAAGTTGAAACTGCATCTACACAAACACAAGCGCTTAGCTTATTAGCAAGTTATCACCCTGATCTAGTTATAAGCTCTATGTATTTATCTGACGGGACAGCCGACTCACTATTGCAAGAAATAAGATCAAACCTTATCACCGAGCATCAACCTTTTATGCTTATATCGAGCGAGCGTAATAAAAAATACCTTGAGCAATTACGCCAATCAGGTGTGCTGGCTATTTTGCCTAAGCCTTTTAGCGCAAAAGCCATTACCCGGGCACTCAAAGCAACCCTCGATATTATAAGCGAAGAAGAAGTCGAACTTGATCATTTTGACGTAACGTTGCTGCGAGTTTTAGTGGTAGACGACAGCCGCTTTGCGCGTAAACACATAATACGCGTACTTGCGGGTATGGGAATACCTGCACCAATAGAAGCTGAAAACGGTAAAGAAGCTATTGAGCACTTAAATAACCAATCGTTTGACTTAATTGTAACCGACTACAATATGCCAGAAATGGACGGACGAGAACTAACAGAAGCCGTTAGAAGCTCAAATAGTTACTCACATATTCCTATTTTAATGGTGAGCTCAGAGGCAAACGAAACGCACCTAGCAAATATAGCTCAAGCGGGAGTTGATGCTATTTGTGATAAACCGTTTGAACCGGCCACAGTGCGAGAATTATTGTTTAAAATAATGTCTTAAAAGTAAGTACAAGCGTAGGACGGTGATTATTTGGCCTACGCTCATCTTTAAAATACATTTACTATTACAGTTTTCCTAATCTATAAATGAGTAATGCAGTTTTTTTAATGTTTTTATCAAGGCTGGTTAAATCGGCTGTTTCGTTTTTAGTATGCGCGCCGTTGCCCATCAAGCCTAAACCATCAAGTGCCATATCAACATGGTTTGCGGCAAACGAAATATCAGCAGCACCTGCATTGCGAGGGTTGGCGGCTACTACTTTGTTGAAGCCTAAATCGTGGCTTGCGTCGCTGTATAATTCTAATAGCTTTTTATTGCCATCAGTTAATGCCATTGGCGGGTAACCGTCTTCAAAAATAAGCTCTGCTTTACTGCCATTTAAACTGTTGCTAGCAATGAGTTGCATTGACCTTTTTGCGTTTTCGAATTGCTTTGGCGAAAGTGCGCGTAAATCACCTGCTACATGCACGGTTTGTGCTATTACATTACTTTTACCAAACGTCGTTGCTGACGAATTAGCACTGTCGTAGTCGGCATTTGTACCACCTACAATAAGCCCTGGGTTAAATGTTAAATTAGGTTGCGTGGCAAGTTGCTCTCTAAAATCATTTAAAATGCGTGATGCTTCGTAAATAGCGCCATAACCAACGCTTTCGCTAAATATTTGTGACGAATGCGCTGCATTTGCCGCTACGTTTAGCGTCCAGCCGGTATAGCCACGGCGCGCCGCCATAGCTGTTTTTATATTGTTATCGCCATTTTCATAACCAAGCGCTACGTCAGCCCAAATTGCTGCATCAACAATAGCTTGTTTAGATAAGCTAAGTGGGCGACCGCTGCTTTCTTCATCGCCAGTCAATAATACTTTTATGCTTACATTTTCGAGTAAATTAAGGGCTTGTAAGCTTTTAAGTGCGGTAATTATTATCGTGTTACCGCCTTTCATATCGGCAACGCCTGGGCCACTGGCTGTATCGGCATCAAGTTGTTTGTAGGTAGTAAAGTTATCGTTTTTGGCAAATACCGTATCTAGATGGCCGATCATCAGTATTTTTATTGCATCGGGGTTTTTACTTTCATGTGTTGCCAGTACATGCCCTGCGCGGTTAAACGCACTGCCATCCAGCCATTCTACTTTAAAACCAATGGCCTTAAGTTGCTCGCTTGTAAGCGCACCTACTTTTTTTACACCTTCAATATTGAGCGAACCGCTATTAATATTTACGGCTTGCTCTATTTCTTTAAGTGCTTGGGGAATGTTTTTATCGACCTGTTTTACTATTTCACGCTCATTTTTATCAAGCGCAGCATGGCTTGTAAGCGGTAAGGTACTCGCAAGGGTAAAAATAAGTGCATGGCTAAATTTTAAAAATGACATAACAGCATAATAAGTGAGAAATAAGAGTATTTAATATGAAGTAAAAATACAGAGGATTCAATAGGAGTAGATTGTGATTTTTAACTGATTTTATAAGTAATAACGAGTTACAAGTATAAGGGTTATAGGGTGAACGCGTTATTGGTTTAAACACAGGTATTTAAATATAACCACTTAACTATAACCACTTAACTAATAATCAAGCTGTGCAACTAAACAGCAATTTGCCTGATATTACTGACCTCCATCATTTGGGGTTTTTGCTGCATTTAGAAAAGTTGAGACTGAACTAACTGTTTACAAATACTTATTTTATAGCTAGGGTAAAACCATTGTAATATAAGGATATTTATCGTTTTTTAGGTGACAAATGTCGTAGACTAAATTGTAAGATTTATAGGTATAAACAATGAGTAACTTAGTTGTATTAATAACGGGTGCTAATAGGGGAATCGGTTTCGAATTAGCCAAACAATACCTTATAAATGGATGGACAGTAATTGCTACCTGTAGAAATCTAGAAACGGCGGTTGGTCTAGTTTCATTGAAAGATAAGTTTCCAAATAAATTGTCTATTGAACTAATGGATATCACTTGCCCTGAAAAAATTAAGACGTTGGCAAGTAAACTTAATGAGGAAAATATTAAATTAGATTTAATAGTAAATAATGCGGGATATTTGGATCGAGAAAACACAAGTATCCATACTATTAATTACGCTAATGCTGAAATGTGTTTTAAGGTGAATTCACTTGGACCACTATATTTAACTCATTGCTTTTTACCTTTAATAAATAAAAAACGCTTATGTAAGATAGCCGTTATTTCTTCTGCTATGGGATCTTTGTCGCTAGAACAAAGTGTGGATTGGTATGGTTATCGAATGTCTAAAGCCGCTGCCAATATGCTAGTAGTGAACTTATCACAAGAACTTGTTAATGATAATGTGGCTGTGGTAGCTGTTCACCCCGGTTGGGTTCAAACCGATATGGGTGGCTCTACAGCAAGTGAAAATGTTGTAGACTCGGCTCTTGGGATTATGAACGTTATTCTGAATTTATCTATTGATAATACGGGAAAGCTTTATAGTTTTAATGGTGATGAGTTACCGTTCTAATAAATATAACAACACGCTATGAGGTGGATAACTAGTAAAATCAGCTATTAATTGCAAATTTTAAAACTGCTGAGCCTCTTCGTTTTAAGGCTATTAAATACGTCAATTCATCGTAGGGTGTTAACGCGGTTTAAGATCCATAACCCATTCATGCAACACTCTAGGTATGTAAGTGAGAAATAAGAGTATTTAATATGGAGTAAAAATACACAGGATTCAATAAAAGTGGATTGTGATTTTTAACTACTTTTATAAGTAATAACGAGTTACAAGTTTAAGGGTTATGGGGTGTACGCGTTATTGGTTTAAACACAGATATTTAAAATATAACCTTTTAACTAATAATCAAGCTGTATAACTAAACAACGATTTGTCTGATATTACTGATCTCCACCATTTTGGGGTTTTGCTACATTTAGAAAAGGTAAGGCGAATCTAACTAACTGTTTACAGTTGTTTATTTTATAGCTAGGATAAAGTCATTGTAATATAAAGACATTTGTCGGTTTGTAAAACGACAAATGTCGTAGACTAAATTGTTATGTGACTTAATCGGAGTTCAGAGACTTGCTTGATATTCCTAAACGTATAGAAGTAATTCAATCTCTATTACGAGAAAATACAAAAGAAAGTTTAACTTACGCTGCTCTTGAAGGAAGGTTAACAATTGAGTATTTATGCTATGAACGCTTTAAGCTTTCGTATTCATACCTTTCTATTGAAGATCTTAAAAACTGGCAACCAAAACATGTTGTACAACAGGTGTCCGAAGAGATTAATGAAAGTATTAACAAAGGCTTTACGTTATCTATATCAACTGAACCGCTAAGTGGAAAATCACCTATTAATAAAGAAGAATACGAATCAATTAACTACACTCCAATTGGTAGCCAATCTGCAATAAATTTGAATAAGTTACACAGTTTTTGGCACGGGCTTTCAAATGTAGCCCTTCACATACCTGTCCCGACTATTGACTCAGGTGATATCAGTATTTACGGAGACAAGGATAAAATAAGAAAGAAAATAACAGATTTTCTTTCTTATTTGTCAGAATTAAAAGATGGAAATTTACTAATGGGTGGTTCATTAGGAAAAGAGTTTTCTTTCAACTGTTGCGCTTGCGAAACTTTAATTAAAAAACCAGTTAAGCTGCTAACGTCTCAAGTCGTTGCAAACTGCATTAACCCAAAGTGTAATGAAAGTTATCTTATTGAACCTGAAAAAAACAATGATCATGAAATCACACGACGCATTATTAAGTTTTCATGCCTAGATTGTAAAAAGGATCTAGACATACCTTTAAACGTATTTAAAGATCTTAAATTTGAGCAACAATTGAATATATGTTGTGGGGAATGTCAATCATCTCAAACAGTGATTATGAGACCTTTAGTTAAAGGTGGTTCAGGTTAACAGTCACATAACAAGAGTTTTCAAGTCGGACAAATTACAGTTGGCTTTTTGTTCGTGCCTCACTTATTTTAGCCAACAGCTATTTGCCGCTTAAAACGGCGTTGAGGCTGTAGAATTACTCTTTTTTAAGAAAAACAACTTGTTTTATGGGTTCCAAACGCACTACCTAATGCTATAAAAGCGCTTAGAGTTAATTACAGGAACTCGTTTTTTAATTGAATTTGGCTGTTGGAGTTATTCTACAGTCTCGTTATGTGTTTCAGGAGTATGGTGATTTCAATGGATAATGATGACGTAAAAATGGTAGAGGCGAAGATAGAATTAGAACGTATTTCTGACCTTCAAAAGTATAAAGAAGAATTTGATAAGCTTGGTTCAAATGATTGGAGACTTAAAGATTTTCTCTCTATTATTGCGCCATTTGGCTTACTACTGATTGCAAATAGTTTCTTCACAATTGAAGCTGAGTTATTTCAAATAATGTGTGTTATTTTCTTTGCTTCGTCTTTTGTACAAGGCATGGTTACGGCTGAAAGTAAAAAGACAAATCGCAGAATGGATTTGCTGCTGAAAATCCTCAAACAAGATCAGAGTAAAAACACATAACAAGTGACTATGGTGTCAATTCCTAATTTCAAACATTATAGCCAACTTTAATTTTCCGCTTATATAAGCGTTAGCTTTCGAGGCGACCATGGATGATGAATTAGATTTCGGCAGATGGGAATCAGCAGTTGGAAAGTTAGTAATGTCTTTATCTCGTATTGAGGGTGAATTACTTCTTAAGTACGAGCAAAAGCTTTCAAGAACTAAATATTTCAAAGCAGAGTTTAAAGAACGTCTAAACAAAGTCGAAGAGTTATACAACAGCGAATGTGGTGAAAACCAATATGCTTCGGGTTTGTTTGAGCAAATCAGATTAGATACTAAGTTTAGAAATTTAGTCGCTCACAATCCAATATTCGCCGATATGTCGGGTGAATATTTAGTTTTTAAAATTACCGCGGCTAACAATAAAAGTATTAATCTTAATCTGGCTGAGCTTGAAGAAAAGTCTCAACGTATATTTAATACTTGCATTGATTTTTCCTATTTAATAAGAGTCTGGGCTAAAAACGAAAGCTAACATGCAAATTAATCAGGACAAATAACAGTTGGTTTTTGCTCCTGCGTCGCTTATTTTAACCAACTTATATTTGCACATTATTTGGGCGTTAGCTTTACAACGAGGATGTAAGCGTGATTCAACAAGATAATTTAATTGAGTTTTATAAGTCGCATTCAGATTTTGCCGAGTATACATATGATTGTGATGCAACAGAATTTATCGATAATGAAACAGATATAGATTGGAAAACTGATAAGGCAACTCGCACTTATAAGTTTAAAAGTTTTTATCTAAATTATAATAATTTCTCGTATTATCCTTCCTACCCTTATCAGGTCTTATCAATCTCTGATAAATCATACTTAATGTATGAAGTTGAGGAAGAGGAAGGTATTTTTATTTGGGTTTGCTATACCGAGCCTAAATATAGAAATAATGGTTACATGTCCAAATTGTTAAAGCATTTGACAGATATATACCCTGATATGAAAATAACTATCCATACTTTTAATCAAAGTTTACGTAATTCTAGTAGTAAAGTAGGTATAGAGTTGTTTCCAGGGTAAAGCTAACAAGCCTTTAAACACCCATTGCCTTCGCCCTATTTTACTTGCGAACATCTACCTATATTTAACGCAAGCAACCATCAGGTTTGACACCATTAGCATTAAACCTGACAGTCAAACTCTACCAATTAACGTTTTAATTAGTCGGCATTAAATAAATTTCGCGTACGCTGTTGCGCTGGTTTGCTTCAATAGCAAACAGTACGGCGTCGGCTACATCTTGCGGGTCGAGTTTGTCGGGTTTAGCTTCATCAAAAAACGGGGTGTTTACCATCCCTGGTGCTATGGTTGTGCAGCGGCCGCTCCACTCGCTCATTTCCTCAGCTAAGTTTTGTCCAAAGCCATAAGCAAACCATTTAGTTGCACCGTAAATAGAGCCGCCAATTGGCTTACGGCCAGCGGCAGAGCTGGTTAATATAAAGTGACCTTTGTTTTGGCGTAAATGCGGCAGTGTTAGTTTAGCAGTCCACAGTAGGGCTTTAATGTTTATATCGATCATGGTTGACCACTCATCGGGGTCACCTTTTTCGGTGCCTGCGGTTGAAACACCCATACCCGCGTTAGCAAAGGCTACATCTAATCGGCCAAACTTTTCAATGCCTTTGGTAACTACGTTTTCAAGCGCGGTAAAGTCGGTTGCATCTGCGGCTACGCTCAGTGCGTTATCTGATCCTAGCTCGGCAACAAGTTGGTTAAGTTGCTCTTCTCTACGGGCGGTTAATATAACTTTATGACCGTTGTTTACTAAGGTTTTTGCCGTTGCTTCACCAATGCCACTAGAAGCGCCGGTTATGAGTACTATTTTTTCTTTTGCCATAGGTAACCTCTTTAATGAACGTTAAAAACTTAAAATCACCATAACAATAAACGATTAACCTACATTGAATAGCCGCTATAAATTAGCGATAAATAGCTGTGTTTTGTACTTTAATCATCATGTTTTTTAAGCCGTTATTAAAATTGAAATAAGTGATTAAAAAAGATAGGTTTAAATTTTTTATTCTATATACTCGCGCCACTTCTTTTGAAGTCGGTTTTATTAGATTTAACCATTATTTTGCTGAGTTTCAGCCACATTTATCGGAACAAACATGAAAGATAAACTCTTAGCGTTTTGGCAAAGCCATTCAGAAACAATCATCACTTTAGGTTACAAGGTGATTTTAGCGTTGGTGATTTTAGTTGCGAGTGCCTTAATTGCACGCTCGGTTAAAAAAGCGATTAAAAACTCTAAATCCCCGTTAAAAAGAGTGGATAGTACGCTGCTTCCTCTTTTATCGAGTATTGCTGGTTATTTAGTTTATATAATTGGGGGTCTATTTATTTTAGATATTTTTGGCGTAAACACGGCCAGTTTAATTGCGCTAATGGGTGCTGCTGGTTTAGCGATTGGTTTAGCCCTTAAAAATACGCTGAGCAATATTGCTGCGGGTATTATGCTGCTAATACTCAGACCTTTTAAAATAGGCGACTT
This sequence comes from Pseudoalteromonas sp. SWYJZ12, assembly GCF_015864395.1. Classification (NCBI taxonomy): domain Bacteria; kingdom Pseudomonadati; phylum Pseudomonadota; class Gammaproteobacteria; order Alteromonadales; family Pseudoalteromonadaceae; genus Pseudoalteromonas; species Pseudoalteromonas sp. SWYJZ12. The sequence continues at coordinate 130,339 of NZ_JADYXH010000008.1, read as the reverse complement.
TGTTGATGCCAGTGGCACGCTTGGTACTGTGAATGAAATAAACCTGTTTACCACTATTTTTAAAACCACCGACGGTCTTTATATAGCATCGCCTAACGGCAAAGTATGGGGTGGCAATATTAAAAACTTTACCCGTAATGGCAAAAGACGAATGGATATAGTGGTGGGTATTTCGTATGCCGACTCTATTGACGTTGGCTTAAATGTACTTAAAGAATTAGCCGCATCAGAGAGCCGATTACTCGCAGAGCCTGCACCTAAAGTAATGGTGACATCAATAGGCGAAAGCGCAGTAAACATTCAGTTACGTGCGTGGGCTGTTAATGGTGATTATTGGCAAACCGTGTGGGATTTAAATAAGCGTGTTAAAGAAGCTATTGAAGGCGCTGGGCTGAGTATTCCATTTCCGCAGCGTACGCTGCATATATCTGAGTCTATGGCGTCGGCAATAACTGTTAACAAAGATGCTTAAATATGTATTAACATAAACATAAGCACAAATAAAAATAGCGAGCCTTGGCTCGCTATTTTTATATTAGCCGTAGTATTAGCCTTTGTGTTAACTGAGGTATTAACCTTCTAGTTGAAAGTCGTACACTGAGCCTAAATTAAGTAGTTGTGTGAGCTCATCAAGTGCTTGGTAGCTTTCGGTGAGTAGGGCTGAGTCTGCAAAGTCACTTGCGCCTAATTTGTCGCGGTAGTTACGTTTTGCCCAGTCACACAGTTGTGTGTATTTAGTATCAGTTAAAATAACCTCTGGGTTTACTGCAGCAAGTTCTTGCTCGTTAAGGGCTACACGTAAACGCAAACAAGCAGGGCCGCCGCCATTTTGCATACTTTGGCGTAAATCAAAAAACTGTACTTGGTTTACGGGGTTATCAGCCATAATCATTTCTTCAATGTAGGCGTTAACCGCGACGTTGCGTTTACATTCTTGTGGTGCAACTAACAGCATTGAACCATCTTCAAGGCTCACAAGCTGGCTATTAAATAAGTAACTACTTACAGCGTCGGTAATGCTTACTTTATCGGTAGGTACTTCAATAATGTAAAATTCTTTATTGCCCACATACGCTTCGCGAATATCTTGAAGTGCCAAAGCTTGGTTTAAAAATGCTTGCTGGTGGCACAGTAATACGTTGGCGTTACCTACTGCAATTACATCGTTATGAAAAACGCCTTGGTCTATTACGTCTGGATTTTGCTGTAGTAAAATTTGGCTTGAATCTTTTAAGTTATGTAAACGGCAAATTGCTTCTGAGGCTTCGAGTGTTTGCCTTGCAGGAAATTTAGCTGGTTTTGGTAATTGGCTGTTAAACGCGCTGGCACCAAATACAAACATTTCAAGGCCTTGCTCGCCGTGGCTGTCACAAAAACGAGTATGGTTTGCTGCACCTTCGTCGCCAAAAAAGCCTTGGTCTGGTAAATGGGTATGGTGCGCAAAGTATTTGTCGTTGTTAAACATCGCTTTTAATAAGCGTGTAGTGGTTGCAGGCTCTAATGAACGATGAAACTTATTATTTAAATTAGCTGAAGTAAAATGTACTTTGCCATCGGTTGTATCTGGAGATGGCGATACCGTAGCGGCATTGGCTGTCCACATTGCTGATGCTGAATAACACGCGCGTAATAAAATAGGATCTGCTTTAAATGCTTTATGAATTACTTGTGCATCGTTACCGGTAAAGCCTAAGCGGCGCAGTACGTTTAAGTCGGGGCGCGCATGAGGGGCAAATACACCTTGAGTTAGGCCTTTGTCGTGCATGGCTTTCATTTTTTCAAGGCCTTGAAGCACTGCCTCTTGAGGATTTGAAAAGCTTGCTGCGTTATTTAACGAGGCAACATTACCATACGATAAACCAGCGTAGTTGTGAGTAGGGCCAACTAAGCCATCAAAATTAACTTCCAAAGCGTGCATACACGTTCCAACTAAAAATTTTCAATAGGGTGCAACAATACAACGCAATAGGGTTGCTTGCAAAGTTATAAACGCAGTGTTTTTACTAATTTTTTGATGTTTTTATATGTGTGATTTTTTGCAGGGAGCTTCGTTTTTATATTAGGTGGCTAATAAGTAATTAAATAAGGTTTATTCATAAATTTCATAGTGTGCAAAAGCTTAGCCTAAAGTAGGTTTATACATTTAAGCTTTATGCCAAGCCTTTACACAATACGATGCTACTTAACATAGGCGCGTTCTTTATCAGCGGTAGTGTGGGTATTTGTTGGATCATTAACTTGCCAAACGCTAATGTCTAAACGCCATAAAAGGTAAAGGGTATGGTATAAATTGAACATAGTTTTTCCTTGGTATTTTCACTGAACACATCAGTTTATAGGAAGAAGTATGCCAACATTAACTTGAATATTTTATGAATAGAAATCAGGTGTTTAGTATTTAAGTGTAAATACATACTTAAGGATTAGCACCAAAGAGGTGAAGTATTACTAAAAGATGCACCAGTATGGTGTGTTTTTAACAAAAAGCCCTGCAACTATTAGGTCACTTAAATGTGCAAGGCTTTTTTAAAAATGTACTCACTTAAAAAGTAAATTAACGGCCTACTTTTCCTTTGACTAAAGGCTCGAACGACATTACTTTAAACTTACCGTGGCTTTGATTTTTGCCATTATTAAGTACAGGCGAATTATGTAAATCGTCAACGGTAAAGTATATTTTATGATCGGCTCCGTAGCTAAAACCATCAGGCCAGCTAAGACGTTCGTCTTTAAATAATACTTCGTAGTCGCCAGTGGGTTTAACTACGCCAATTGCGCCATTGGTTATGTCGGTTACATATACGTTACCGCCGCCATCAACAATAATACCGTCTGAAATTGGTTTAGTGCCGTAACGCGTAACTTTGTCTTCAAGTGCTTTAGCCCAAAGGCTCTCGTTATTTATATCGCTGGTGGCAATGCGGTAAACCGACGTGCCCGACATAGATCCAAAGTAAAGCCAGTCTTCGTTAGGGTCAAGCGTAATAGGGTTTACACCTAAACGGGCAGGTTGTCCGCCAAGGCTCATTGTGCGCCCATCAATAACCATATCTATATTTTCGGCTGTGGTGTAATGGCTATCTTGTAATACTCTGCGTGCGACACCTGTTTTAAGGTTAACCGTAATAATAGCGGCTTGGCTGCCTTGGGCTGTGTCGGCAATGTATACAACGCCATGCTTATTATCGATGACTAAATCGTTTAAAAACGAGGTGTCGGTAATAGTAGGTTTAGCCAGATAAATAATTTTATGCAGTTGCTCTTTGTTTGTATCCCAGCCTACTAAGCGCCCAGCGTGATCGGGCCCTGAAGTGTCGAGCATCCATAACACACCATCACTTGATACGTTTATGCCAAGTACATCGTAAAAACCTTTACCGTTATTGTACGCGTATGCCCATTCTTCATTAGGGTAGGGCTTAGTTGTACCATCGCTTAAAAGCTCCATAATTTTTTGCTTTTGGCCAAAAAAGCCATGCACAGATAAAAACTTTCTGCCCGATGGGGTAATAGCAATGTTGCCCGGTGGGTGCTGCGCATCAAAAGTGGCTACTGTTTTTAAATCAGCATTTTGGTTAGCAGTATTAGCAGATACGGCGTTGCTACCTAAAAGTGCCGTGCTACACGCCGCAGCTAATAGTAATTTTTTAATATGAGTCATTTTTAAAACCTTTTAAAACACGTTTATTGTTTAAAAATTAAGAGCCTAATCGGCTAAGTCGTTTACTACTAAATCGAGCAGTTGCATCAACTGCTTCGCTTGTGTTGCATCTACACTATCAAATTTACATAAAATATTTTTAGGAATATCGGCTGCTTTTAACTTAATTGATTGACCATGTTGGGTGAGTTGGACCAAGCGTTTGCGTTTGTCGTGCTCATCTTTAATAACAGCAAGTAATGATTTCTCGGTCATTTTTTTGAGTATTTGGGTCATTGCACCGCCATCTATTGCGGTTTTATCTATTAGCTCTGCAATTGTTATTTCGTCTTGCTCCCACAGGGCCATCATTACGACGTATTGTGGGTAAGTTAAATTTAGCGCGTTTAAAGGCTTGCGATACGCACGCGCAATGCTGTTAGATGCCATGTATAAACGATGGCATAACTGATTTTTTAACTTTAATTGCTCAAACGACATAACGTTACCCTTTATTTCGATACATGCTATTTTAATTTGCATGCAAAGTATTTGCAATCTCTAATTACTTGTTCTATTATTTTGCATGCAAACTAAATTAATTACTAAACTTAGGAGTTCATTATGAATGTATTACAAAACGTAGCTTACACAGCAAAAGCAACTGCAACTGGCGGCCGCGAAGGCGTAGCTAAATCTGATGATGGTCGTTTAGATGTAAAACTATCAACACCTAAAGGTTTGGGCGGCGATGACGGACAAGGCACTAACCCAGAGCAATTATTTGCAGCAGGTTATGCAGCGTGTTTTATTGGCGCACTTAAGTTTGTTGCAGGTAGTGAAAAAATAGATTTACCAAGCGACACGCATATCAACTCACAAGTGTCTATTGGCGCGATTGAAGGCGGTTTTGGTATTTCTGTAAAACTAGCTGTATCACTAGGTGATATGGATAAAGCTGCAGCGCAGGAGCTTGTAGATAAAGCGCACCAAGTATGTCCGTATTCAAACGCAACACGTGGCAACATTGAAGTAGAGCTTTCAGTTATTTAATAACTAAATAAAAAAGTTATAAAAGCACACACCGACAATTAGTCGTTGTGTGCTTTTTTGCGTTTTAAAGTAAAATTGCTTTAATATGTAAAAATTCATATATTCACTATTTCATATATTGCATTTTTGTTTTATTGTATGTGCACTAACACAGCGAGGACAATATGGAACAATTCAACCCACTTCAATTTTATAAATGCCTAGCGGACGATACGCGTTTAAAAGCAATGCTGCTAATTAGCCATCAAGAAGAGCTATGTGTATGCGAACTGGTTTCTGCACTTGAGTTAAGCCAACCTAAAGTGTCTCGCCATTTAGCGCAGTTAAGACAATGCGGATTGCTGAGCGACCGTAAACAAAACCAATGGGTTTATTACAGTATTAATAAAGCCCTGCCAGAGTGGGCTAAAAATGTATTAACGCAAACGCTTACTGCTAATCCTTCATTTTATGAAAACGATTTAACGCGCTTAAATGTTATGGGTAACCGCCCTGAACGTATTACTAACTGCTGTAACTAACTTATTAAAGGTATTTAATTATGACTATTAAAATAGGTATTAACGGTTTTGGTCGTATGGGGCGTTTAACACTGCGTGCAGCAGTTGATTGGCCAGAAATAGAGTTTATTAAAGTAAATGATGTAGCGGGCGATGCCAAAACCCACGCCCATTTAATTGAGTTTGACTCGGTACACGGGCGCTTAGCGCAACAGGTTTCTAGTGACGATAATAGTTTTTGTGTAGGTAGGCACACGATTGCGGTAACCAATAATAAAACCATAAATGAAACGGATTGGTCAGATTGCGATGTCGTAATAGAGGCCAGCGGTAAAATGAAAACCACCGAGCTGTTAAATCAATACTTAGCGCAAGGTGTTAAGCGCGTTGTAGTAACGGCTCCTGTAAAAGAAGACGGTATTTTAAATATAGTAATGGGTGTAAACGATGATCTATATAACCCAAGTGAGCATAAAATTGTTACTGCCGCTTCTTGCACAACTAACTGTTTAGCGCCAATAGTAAAAGTACTGCAAGAAAAAGTAGGTATTAAGCACGGCTCAATGACCACTATTCACGACATTACTAATACCCAAACTATTATTGATGCCCCTCATAAAGATTTACGCCGTGCGCGTTCGTGTGGTACTAGTTTAATTCCTACTACAACCGGTAGTGCAACGGCTATTACGCATATTTTCCCTGAGCTCAAAGGTAAATTGAACGGCCATGCTGTGCGTGTACCTCTTACTAATGCATCTATTACTGATTGTGTTTTTGAGCTAGAGCGAGGTGTTACACAAGATGAGGTAAACGCTTGGTTTAAAAACGCTGCAAATAACGAGCTAAAAGACATTTTAGGTTACGAAGAAAGGCCGCTTGTATCCATAGATTACAAAACAGATCCACGCAGCTGCACCATAGATGCGCTTTCAACAATGGTAATTAACAACACTCAACTTAAATTATACGCTTGGTACGATAACGAGTGGGGTTATGCAAACCGTACCGCTGAACTAATGCTTAAAGTTGCACAAAGTGATGTGGTTTAATCTCGTTTAAAAAGGTTTAACGTTATGTTTGCGCAATTGGCTAAATTACCGAGTTCTATAAAACAATATTTAATAATTACCGGTAATTACTGGGCATTTACTTTAACTGATGGTGCACTGCGCATGCTGGTGGTGCTGTATTTTCATCAGTTGGGTTATGGCGCATTTGCAATAGCCATGTTGTTTTTGTTTTATGAAATATTTGGGGTGATCACTAATTTAGTAGGTGGTTGGCTTGGAGCGCATTTAGGGTTGAACAAAACCATGAATGTAGGGCTTGGGCTACAACTTGTAGCTTTAGCCATGCTTTGCGTGCCTGGAGATTGGTTAACCGTTGCTTATGTTATGGCAGCGCAAGCATTGAGTGGCATAGCTAAAGACTTAAATAAAATGAGCGCAAAAAGCGCCATTAAGTATTTAGTGCCACAAGGCGATGCTGGGCAAAGCCAATTATATAAATGGGTTGCCATACTTACAGGCTCTAAAAATGCGTTAAAAGGAGTAGGCTTTTTTTTAGGCGGCTTATTACTTACCGTATTTGGTTTTGTGGGGGCATTAATAAGCCTAATTGCTTTACTCAGTGTTGCATGGGCTATTAGCTTAGTGTTTCTAGAAGGCGATATTGGTAAAGCTAAAAATAAACCTAAGTTTAAAGAATTATTTTCTAAATCGCGGGCAATCAACTTACTTAGTGCAGCGCGTTTATGCTTATTTGCGGCGCGCGATGTATGGTTTGTGGTTGCATTGCCGGTTTACTTAGCCGCTCAGTTTAACTGGGATCACTGGTGGGTAAGCGGCTTTATGGCTTTGTGGGTAATTGCTTATGGATTGGTGCAGTCGCAAGCACCGCGTATAACAGGGCAAAGTGATTCAAACTCACATTCAGTCAAAAAAGCATATTGGTGGGTTGCTCTATTAAGTGGCGTAACTGGCATTTTAGCGTTGTTGATGCAATTTGATGTAGCGGTACATTTTACGCTTGTAATCGGCTTACTTATTTTTGGTGGTGTATTTGCTGTAAATTCATCGCTGCATAGTTACTTAATAGTAAGTTTTGCTAAAAACGATGGGGTATCACTCGACGTTGGCTTTTACTACATGGCTAACGCGATAGGGCGTTTGCTTGGTACGGTGCTTTCTGGCTGGGTTTTTCAAGTATATGGGCTTAGTGCGTGTTTATGGGTAAGTGTATGTTTATTAATTGCAGCCTCAATTACAACGGCACGTTTAGCTAAACTTTAAAAAACTCAACGTATTGTATTAAATTCAATTTGTTTAACGATATTCATAGCTTCATTGATTAGATCTACTAAACTGTATCAGTAGTTTTAATTTAAAGGGTGTGATGAATGCGAGAAATATCGCTAGCAAAAAAATTACTGTGGCTTACTGTCGGAAGTATATTTATTACCGTATTGGTGCTTTCGAGCATTTTATGGTGGCAGTTATCTGCAAGTAATGAAGAGCTTGCAAGCAAGTCAGAAAATTATATTGTTGCTGAAGTAGAAGAGAAGTTAAATGCGAATGCCGCAATATATGGTGAAAAAATAGCGGGCTTTATTAACGAAGCTTATCGAGTACCATACTCTTTAGCCGCTTTATTAGGTGATACCGCAAAAAGCGAAACCCTTAGCCGCGATACGGTAGTAAGTATAAATCGCTCTATTTTAGAACAAAACACATTACTCTCATCTATCTACTCTCAGTTTGAACCAAACGCGTTTGACGGGCAAGATTCGAGCTTTAACAAGGGCTATAAACACTCTGTTGATGGCGATGGTACCTTAGAAGTTTATATAACACGTGATCCAAGTGGGGCTATTGAGCAGCAAAAAGTAGCTAATGCTGCCGATAAATATATAACCTCTTTAAACGAATTTGGTATTCGCGAAGCGCATTGGTACTTATGTGCAAAAGACACGCTTAAGCCTTGTATTATGGAACCGTACTTATACGAAATTCCATCAGGCGATTCAGTAATGCTAACTTCGTTAACCGTGCCTATTTTAAAATCGGGTCAGTTTATTGGTTTAGCGGGTGTTGATTTAACGCTACCTACTTTTCAAATAATGACTGAGGAGCTTTCTAAGCAGCTTTATAATGGCCAAGCCAAAGTAACCGTGCTTAGCGATATTGGGTTAGTTGTAGGGAGCAGCCATTATAAATCTAAATTAGGACGCCCATTTAAAGAAGCCGTGAGTTCTGACTTGTTTAAAGAGCTTGAAAAATTTAAGGGCCAAAAAGGCATATTTAAAACATCGTCTGAGTACTTAGTTAATTACCCTATAAATATAAAGCTAGCTAACACAGACTGGTCTTTAATTATTGAAGTACCAAGTAACTTAGCTTTAGCTGGCCCTAATGCTTTATCGCAAGATATGACTGACACAGCAAACGACTTAGGCGCAATGATTTTAATTACAGGTGCTGTAATTGCAGTAATCGCGTTTATCATTATGAAAATTGTTATTGGTAGCGTGGTTGCACCGCTTCAGCAAATTCAACAACGTGTAGATAACCTTGCAAGCTCAGAAGGCGATTTAACGCATACACTCCATGTTGAAACCCACGCAGAGCTCATTGCTTTAGCGGGAGGCTTTAATGCCTTTTTATCAAAGTTACGTATTTTAATTACAGAACTTAAAGATGTGTCTGATCAAACTAAGCAACAAGGTGAAATAGCGCAGCATATAGCTATTGATACAAAGCATAATGTGCAATCGCAATTTCACGAAATTGAAAGTGTGGTAACGGCTATGAACGAAATGAGCGCAACAGCACTCGAAGTCGCCAGAGCATCAGAGCAATCAGCCCAGCAAGCCGATGAAATAAATAGTTTGGTAGTAAGCAGTGAGTCGAGCTTATCGTCAGCGATGACACAAGTTAAAACGATGTCTGAAGAAATTAAAGAAGCTAACCAAGCAGTTGAAAAAGTTGCTTCGCGTAGTAAAGACATTACGCAAATATTAGATGTAATTCGTACTATTTCAGAACAAACAAACTTACTTGCACTTAACGCAGCCATTGAAGCTGCGCGCGCTGGTGAGCATGGGCGAGGCTTTGCCGTTGTTGCTGATGAAGTACGTGCACTTGCTTCTAAAACGCGTTCATCAACAGATGACATAAGCCAGTTAATTGATAGTTTATTATCTGAAGTAGGTAACGCATCTACCGTTATTGAAAAAGGCGTAGTACGTGCACAAAATGCCGTTGATGAAACATCTGTAGCTTTTGATGCTCTGCACAGTGTTGTAGTTAAAGTTGATGAAATAACCAATCAAATTACACATATTGCCACCGCTGCCGAAGAGCAAAGCTTAGTGACTGAAGAAATAAACCGTAATTTAACGCTTATATCTGATGCCGCATCGCAACTTGCTGACTTATCTACACAAGCAGGGGATAGCAGCGAAGCGCTTAATGCACTTGTTGCCCAGCAAGATAATGAGCTAAATAAACTTAAAACGTAACTTATAAATTAAGTTTTAAGCACAAAAAAATGGCCAGTTAATACTGGCCATTTTTATTTAGTAAAATAAGTATAACTTGTTGAGAATGCGCGATAACTGCTATTTATAACTTTTTAATCAACATAAACATTTGGTTGATCATTGGCTCAGCAAATTGCTCTACATTAGGACGATTAAAATAACCGCGTAAACCTGTAAATTGCACCTGAAAAAAGCGCGCATATTCAACAGCGGTCAACGTATTACTTAACTCACCTTTGTTTATTGCTTGTGTAAACAACTGCGTTAAATAAGCTTCAAATTGAGCTGTTAAATCTAAGCTTAACTCGTATAGGTTTGAGTCTTTTTCTGCAAACTCGCTGTTTGCTTTAACCAGCATACAAATAGCGCTTGGGCTGCAATCTTTTGTTTTAATTACCACGTTTTCAACAAACGCACGTAATCCACCAAGTACTGTATCGGCACTTGATAAAAACCCCTCTATTTGGGTTTTCATTTGTACTGTGTAATCTTTCAGCGATTCGCAGTATAGACCTTCTTTAGAGCCAAACGCAGAGTAAATACTACCGGGGCGCATATTAACGGCTTCTTGTAAGTCACGCGTTGAGGTTGCATGAAAACCTTTTTGCCAAAATAGCTGGCTAGCAACGCGAACTACATTATCGCGTTCAAATTTAACCTTATTAGCCATATCATTCTCAATCAATTTGAACATTTGCTCAATTTTAACTTGAACAGTCGCTCAAAATCAAATACTATGTGTCTCGAAGTTACTTAAAACTATTAATTATTAGGAGCTAACCATGGCCGAATTTACTTTATACACTCAAGAAAACGCACCAGAAGAAGCAAAACCGTTACTAGCTGATTCAGTAGCAGCATTTGGTATGCTTCCTAACTTACATGCAGTAATGGCTGAAGCACCAACATTACTTAAAGGTTACCAAGTACTGCATGAGCTTTTTCAAAAAACATCATTCAATGCAGAAGAACTAACAGTAGTATGGCAATCAATTAACGTTGAGCACGCATGTCATTACTGTGTTCCTGCACACAGTGGTATTGCAGCGGCAATGAAAGTTGACCAAGGTGTTGTTGATGCACTTGTAAACAAAACACCACTTGAAAACCCTAAGCTAGAAACTCTTCGTGAAACTACACTTGCAATGACACGTGAACGTGGCGTGATCAGCGATGAGCAAATCGAAAAATTCTTTGCAGCAGGTTACGGCAAGCAACAATTACTTGAAATTATTGTAGGCTTGTCTCAAAAAGTAATGAGCAACTACACTAATCACCTTGCTGATACACCAGTAGACGCTGCATTTAAAAAATACGTAAAATAAATACGGTTTTATAAATGACAAAAGGCAGCCTAGGCTGCCTTTTTTGTGTTTATAAATCGCGGCTATTTAAATTTTACCGTTTTTGTACTGCGTGTATAAATACGTTGTTCGGGCTTTGTCCACTCACCTTTTTTTAAATAAGAGGTCGATACAAGAAACTTATCGTCTTTTAGTTCACTCATCGATTTAACCTTTGTAATACCATCTTGGCTACCAGTTACATTTTCATAGGCTACAAATTGAGTAGGGCTGAGTACTTTCATAGTGCCTTTTGTGTAAAATCCAGCGGTAGTGAAATAGTAAAATACCAAAGACTCTTTTGTACTGTCGTAAAAAATCATCGACTCGCCGCCATACTCACCTTCATTAATAGAGTGCTTGGTATGTATCGCTTTACCGTTTAAAGCACGCTCCCAACGGCCAACATCTTGTGTTTTTTTAGCACCTTCAGGTACTTCAAAGTCAGCCTGCCAAGTACCTAAATAGGGCTTAAATACGGCAAGTTCTTTATCAAGGTTGGTGGATGTATCGGATGCATAGCTACTAAATGTTAATAAGCATAAGACTAAGAATATCGCTTTAAAATATGTCATAATTTGGCTCTTGTTTTTGTAATACCAATGCCAAGTATAGGTGATAATTAATTGATAAAGAAAATATTAATCACGTTCTCATTGCTTTATTTAGCTGCCATTTGGTTAGCTTACCCGCTGCAATACTTACCTGTTTATATACCAATATATGTACCTGGTTATATAAGTGTATTAAGTGCTATAACTTTTTTAATGTACGCATGGGATAAGCGACAAGCTAAGCGTTCTTCACATACAAAAGTAAACCGCACGCCAGAGCGTACATTGCAACTACTTGCATTATTTGGAGGATGGCCGGGAGCATTACTTGCTCAACAATTACTTCGTCATAAATCGCAAAAGCGACGTTTTATTATTGTGTTGTGGTTATGTATTTTAATTAATGTAGGATGCAGTATTGTCGCTATTTATTTTCCAGATTTATTGTTAGGTTAAAGTATAAATAGGAAAAGGACTTTTTATGACCAATACAAGATCGGCTGGCGTGACTTTAACGCTTATTTTATTTTTATTAATACCAATGCAAGGATGTGCAGACATGTTTGGGTTCTTTAATAAACAAGACGTTACGTTGTCGTTGCCTGTAAAAGGCAGACTATTAAATAATGGTGAACCCCAACAGGGCGTTAAAGTAACAAGAGAGCTGATTTACGGTGATACTTATATTGATGAAGCCATAAGTGATAACAATGGTTACTTTTATTTCGATAATAAAACAATACGCAGTTCAAAACCTTCAAGCATGTTTTTTAATAGCTCTTTGCTACAGAGTATTTATATTGAAAACAAAAAAGATGAAGATTCAATCTTGTGGTATACCACAATACAGTTCACCGAAGAGCAAGCACTGCTGTCTGATATATTAAATAACTTTGAATGCGAACTTAGTGAAGAGGCTAGAACGTACGATATACCGATAAAAAATACGGGTCAATTTTATACAGTTTATACGCGTTGTAATACCAATTCGCTTAATTAAGTGGTCTATTTTAAGGGCGGAAAAACGTGTTGATAGCTAGGCAAAAAATTCGCTATTTAGTTGTTCTAAATGAGAGTTTTTTAACGCAGGTAGCGACACGTTTAGCCCCGCAAAATGATTAAGTATTATTGCGGATTGGTATAAGTTATAGAAATTAGTGAGAAGTTTGATAAAGCCACTAATGTTCATCTATTAGTGGCTTTAATATGACGATTAACGTTTTAACTGTGCTTCTTTTTGGTTTAGTAAACGAATTATAGGGTTTTGCTCTAATATTTTACTTTTCAAAATATAACCAATAATTAGTCCAGCTATAAAGCCACCAATATGCGCACCATAATCAATGCCATCAGGGCCTGTTACTGCACCAAAAATGTTAAATCCTAACCAAATAGCAAAAAACCATACCGCAGAAAGTTTCTTCTGATAAATTACAAACATAAAAGTAAGGCTTGCGTGTCTAAACCATATTAAGTACATGCCAAATAAACCGGCTATGGCGCCACTTGCACCCACGCCTGGTATATTCGACATTGGACTTACAATGTAGCTTGCAAACGAAGCGAGTAGTCCACAGGCTAAATACCATAACAAAAAGCGTTTATGGCCTAAAACATCTTCTAGGTTATCGCCAACTATATATAAAAAGTACATATTGCCGAATAAATGCATTATAGAGCCATGTAAAAATACGCAAGTTAATACAGTCCATAGCTCATTACCTTTGCTTAAATCTGCAGGTGTCATAGCAAAGTTATCAATAACATAGCTAAATGAGCTTGGATTTAAAAAATAAAGTGCAAAAATCAATGTATTTAAAACAATAAGGCCGCGAGTAACCCAAGGGGTTTTTTGTGGTTTAATATTATATTCAACAGGCATTTGCGTTAAAAATTGGAACAGGTAGGTTTTCCAGCTTACTTTTTGATTTAGCTCGCCTAAACTCGCTTTTATTTCAGGGCTTTTTTCTACACTTTCAAGCTCATCTTTATCAATCCATGTGCCATCGCAGTGTCTACAAACATCAATTTCGGTATGAAAAGCTTCAAGTAAATGAAAACGTTCTAAACTTTTTTTACAATCAGGACAGTCAAGCTCAGAAATTCCTAATGGTTCACCAAAGTGAGTTTCAAATTTATCTCCTTCAGGACCGTCATTTATCTCTGAAATCATCCTGTTTACTTCATTTTTTTCGAACCATAAACCGCCACACTCACGGCAAATATCTATTTCTTCACCTTGATAATTGGTTGCTTCTAATGGATGGTCTTTACAATGAGGGCAGTTCTTAGTTAGCATTTTCAAGTTCCTTTAACGAACCAACAGAAATGTCATTCTGCTGTAATTCCATTTTTAATTGTTTAGCGCTATTTTTTAATGCTGGTAGTGTTTGAGTTTTAATTAAGTCTGTTATTTTTGTTAATTCGATAGAGGCTTGCTTAGCAGACATTTTGCGATTTATTGCGGCATTAATGATAAAATCGGCTCGAGAATAAAACCGACGTATTCTAGTTAAAAACTCACTCGGTGTTTCAAGCGTAGTAGGAGAAAATTGCATGGTTTTCCATATGTACTGCTCAAGTGTTGGTTTAAAAAACTCCATCTCTGATGTTGGAGGGCTCTTCGCTAAGCGTTCTGCATACTCAGCTACCGTGTTTGCATTATCATTAACTTCGTCATAAAGTGATGTACGTAAATAGTAATTATCTTCCATTTTACTAAATGAATCAAACTTAAGCGCTTGTTCTAAACCGCTTTGAGCCGCCAGAAAAACACCAAATACAGTAGAAATAACCATAAAAAATTGATTTAACCAAAAACCAGTGCTTTTTAGTTCTTTATGATCGACCGTTTTAAGGACTTGAGTGAATTTTTGAGTAACTATAGGTGGCTTTGTATTGTTTTCTGGGGTGTGATTAGTTGGTTCCAATAGCTTATTCCTTAAATTTTTGCTTCCTTTTTAGGCACGCAAGAATACTTAAAAATTAGCCAGTTAGCAATACCGCTTCTTATATTGAAGATGTTTTCACATATATACCAGCATATACAAATAGCCATCCGGTAGGTTTTTACTTAGCTTAAATACCTAATAAAGCGAGTATTTAAGCTAAGGCCGAACTATTTTAAACTTTAAATTGTTTGATTAAGTCATCTAGCGAGTCGGCTAAACGAGAAAGTTCATGGCTCGACATATTAGTTTGTGTAGCGCCAGAGGCTACTTCGGCAGCAACGTCGCGTATTACTAGCAAGTTTTTATCAATTTCACGAGATACATTTGCTTGTTCGTGAGCAGAAGATGCAATTGTCGCATTTTGACTGTTTATATGTGCAACAGCAGTTGTTATCTCTATTAAAGCTTTGCCTGCTAACTGTGATATATCTAAGCTTTTTTGTGCTTTGTCATGGCTGCTTTGTACTGAAATTACTGTGTTTTTAGTTCCACTTTGAACTGACTGAATCATTAGCTCTATTTCTTTTGTTGATTCACTTGTTCTATGGGCTAATGCACGAACACCATCCGCTACAACAGCAAAGCCTCGGCCATAACTACCTGCTCTTGCTGCTTCAATAGCGGCATTGACTGCCAGTAGATTCGTTTGATCGGTTACATCTCTGATCACATCAAGCACAGATCCTATTTTATTGACCTCTGTGGCTAAGTTTTTGATACCGTCTTGAGTTTTATCTATTTCACTAAGAAGAGCGGTAATAGTAGTTACTGTATCTTCTACTTGTTTTAAGCCAGCTAGCGCTTGTTCATTTGCTGAGTCTGACTCACGAGAGGTGTCGGCTGAGCTTTGCGCAACATGTTCAGCTGAAACTGTTAACTCGGTAACTGCGGAAATAGCTTGCTCTAACTGCTCATTTTGCGAAATGATACCTTGCGTTGATTGCTCAGTAACAACACTTAGCTCTTCTGATGTAGAGACTAAGTTATGAGATGAGTCTTGAATTTTATTAATGGTATTTCTGAGCGTTTGTTGCATCTGACTCAGTGCTATAATCATGCTTGTGGTTTCATCATTCCCTTCATCGCTAATTGGTTGGGTTAAATCGCCTCGAGCTATGGACTGCGCTAAATGTAAAACGTTGCGCATAGGCTTTATAATACTTCTGGTAAACGACCAAGCAAAAAACCAAACTAAAATAATGGCGACAATTAATGTGATCCAAGCAAAAAAAACGGATTGGTCAAAAACGTGCTGTGCTTTAATTTTACCATCACGAATATTTGCTTGCTGACTTTCTACAATACTATTAATGGCTTGCGTTACGCCATCACGAACCTCCTTCATCTCATTCTCTTGAAGGCTTTGAACGCCTTGTAAGTTATTTTCAGTTAATAATTTAATTTGCTGATTTTGTAGAGATAAAAATTTATAAATATCAGATTCAATCACTTCTAATTGGTGTTTTTCATTTTTAGTATTAAGCAGTGGTGTCATTTTTTTTATATTATCGAGTAACGTGCGTTTTGTATTATCGAAAATTTGTTTGTATGAAAATTGATTCGCTTCAGTTGCATTAATTACATTGCTATTTTGCAACCTTAAATTATAAAAGTCAGAAAGGATAATAAGAGAGGTTTCAAGTGCTGGCACGTTAGTTTCTGCAATAGTATTAATCTCGGAATTTAATAGGTTAAGTCTAAATATTGAAACTAAGCCAACAATAATAACTAATAACCCTATAAAGCTAAAGGCGAGCGCCGAGCGCAGTCGGATTGATATTTTTCTAAGCATGTATAAAACCCAAATAAAAGTGAATAATTTCGAAATATAGAATTATAGATAGGGATATATTAAATATTCATTAATATAAAAGGCGTTTCTATTATTTAAGTTTTATTATAAATTGTTTTCTATTTATAGAAATAGAGTTTTTTCTTAAAACTCTAAGTATCTGTTATTTAAATTTATTTATCATAATTTTTGGAGGTAAGTTGTTTTTTTACTATTTTTTATTATCTTTTTTAAAAATTAACTCCTGCACAAAAGAGGATTAAATGTATTAGTTAAAGTAATAGTTACATATGTAGTTTTGGGAGCTACAAAAAACCATTAAATAGATACACTTTTAGTCTAGAGCGTGTTGAACTTTGCGGGCTGAAATTCGTTCAATCTAGAGGGATTTAATTGCGGCGCAAGATTTTTAACCTAGTGGGCTCGGTTACTTTACTGGCTTACATTCCTGTAAGAATAAGTAAACCGGGGCAAAGCTTCCGCGACCTGCACTCGTTTAAATCCATGTAGGCAACAAAGAGTCAATAGTCCCTAGCAAGAACCCAAAGGGCAGCGCATTTTTGTCATTTATCCTGCGTTATCGCCTATTTATTGTGAGCACCAAACTCTATAGGCTCTGTCTTGCCTAAATATCAAATAGTCTGCTGTAAATTTAACCACCAAAGGTTAACGCGCCTTAGTTAAAGTTATTTCATGATCTAAGTATTTGGCTGGGGTGGTAAACTGTGATGTTATAAAAAGATATTTTAATTAGCTTTTTTCACTTAGGTTTTGCTACAAAATACTGTTGTAGCTCAATTCTTTTACTAGCAGAGCCTTAAGCTTTTAAACATAGCATAGGTCATAGTTTGTAGTATTAAAAATTTACCTGCGGCGAATACTATAAGAGCGGCTATAGCTTGGTTTAACTAACATTTTGCAATTCATCGAAGCTTCTTATTAGTGACATTTTATTAGTGACATTTGATATCCTATATGCGACTCATCAATAATTCATAAAAGAGTAATAAATATTTAGTAGTTATATTTTGTAAATGTAACTACTAAAATACTGCTATTAGCTTAGATACTATTCATATCAAACTCGTCACATAAAACTGCAGTGCCATCAGTAGACTCGTGACGTAGATGTACTACTTTTTGATACGCGTCGCAATTGTACCAGCCTAATGCTTGCTCACGGTTTTTAAATTTAAGTACCACAGTTCGGTCATTTTTCGTATCACCTTCAATAATTTCAATATTTTGGTCAACAACTAGAATTTCTATATCAAAACCTTTAAAGGTATCAATTGATTGGGGTAAGTATTGGTTATTAAGCTTGTTTGTGTCGGTAACTTTGTGGCTAAAAATAAAATAAGCGGCCATGATATTTCCTAGATTAAATGTAATTGATATATAACTAATATGTTCAAGCAAAGCTTTGCTTGTCACATTAGGAAGTATATTGGTTTGTATAAAATTGATAATACCGGGTAATGGCTATTCAGTTTTTACTTTATCTATAAAGTTAAGCCCTATTTGTACACAGGTAAAAGCTCAGAATTTAAAAGTACAGCTCCGCTCTCTTTATTTCCTAAATGATCATCTTTATTATAAATTGGGCAGCTTTTTAGCGATAAACAGCCACAACCTATGCAACCATCAACGCGGTCACGTAAATGCTGCATATGCGCAATGCGCTCATCGAGCTGAGCTCGCCAACGCTTTGAAAGTGATGACCAATCTTGTTTTGTTGGTGTGCGGTTGTCGGGTAGAGTAGCTAAGGTATTTTTAATTTCATCGAGCGTAATTCCCATCGCTTGAGCTGCTTTTATTACAGCTACACGACGTAATACATCAGGTTTATAGCGTCGCTGATTACCATTATTTCGCCAGCTCTTAATTAAAAACTTAGTTTCGTAAAAGTGAAGAGTAGATACTTTTACACCACTTCTTTTTGCTACATAGCCAACGGTTAGGTTAGCTT
Source organism: Pseudoalteromonas sp. SWYJZ12 (assembly GCF_015864395.1). Taxonomy (NCBI): domain Bacteria; kingdom Pseudomonadati; phylum Pseudomonadota; class Gammaproteobacteria; order Alteromonadales; family Pseudoalteromonadaceae; genus Pseudoalteromonas; species Pseudoalteromonas sp. SWYJZ12. Next base: position 111,994 of record NZ_JADYXH010000008.1, on the reverse strand, counting down.
CGGTTAACTTTTTTTGTCCTACTGGCATTATTTTAATCCTTCAGTTGACCTCAATATAACTTGAGGTTTTAAGCTTCTACCACATTAAAAAAGGAGCTAACTAAATGCAACAAAAACTTGAGCGTAATACTGTTATTATTTATTCAAGCGCACGAAAAAACGGCAATACCACAGCCCATGTTAATAGCTTTGCCGAGCAAAATGATGTGCGCGTAATTTGTCTGGATGATTATAAAATTGCGCCGTATTGTTATGACAAAAACTATAAAAATGATGACTTTTACGCGCTATTTGAAGCAGTTTTAAAGTACGACCATTGGGTGTTCGCGTCTCCTGTTTATTGGTATAACACTACGGTACAAATGAAGTCATTTATAGATAGGATCACAGATTACATGGATGATGAAACCTTGAAGCCGAAGTTACGGGCTTTACGTAATAAAGATTTTTCGTTGTTATCAAACGCATCATCGCTTGAAGCGCCTGATATTTTTGTAGAAATGTTTAAACGAACATTTAGCTATTTAGGTATGCAGTTTATTAACCACCATCATAAAAACACTCAATCGGCAGCATGATAAGCTGCCCTTTTTTCTTTGCTTCTGTTAGTTTTATAAATAGGTTTACTTATTTAAAACACAGGATTGTTTATGAAATACCTATTATTGCTTTTACTTATAAGCCCATTTTCGCAAGCGGGTGAAAACCTTATTAAAGACTTTGGTTACTTTTATAGTGTACCGGAGCATGTTCAGATTAATGACTCTACGGTATTCAAAATAGCCTTTGATGTTGGTGATGGCGCTAAAAAAGGTGAGCAGAACAATTCAATGAACTCACTTGCACGTTTTATTAATATGCATGTAGCACACGGTGTAAAGCCAGATAACATTCAATTAGCGTTAGTGGTACATGGTAGTGCTAGCGTTGATGTATTGGCTAATAGTGAATATAAAGAACGTTTTAAAGCAGATAACAAAAATCAAAGTTTAATAAAGCAATTGTTGGCCAATAACACCGTGGTTTATGTATGTGGGCAATCGGCTACGCATTATAAAGTAGCACCAGAACAACTAATTGAAGGTGTGCAAATGTCACTTTCGGCGATGACAGCACATGCCCAGCTGCAACAGCAGGGTTATACACTCAATCCATTTTAATAATTAACATGACAAAAAATATTCTCTGCTTTGGTGATTCTAATACGTGGGGTTTAAACCCTGTAACGGGAAAACGCTTTGATGAAAATACCCGTTGGACATCGTTATTAAATAAAAACTTAGGGTGTGGCTTTAACATAATAGAGGCAGGGCAACCTAACCGCACTTTAGTGCATAATCCGCCATTTGATGGCGTGCTTAGCGGTGTTAGCTATTTAAAGCCTTATTTGGATAAGCATGAGCTCGATTTTATTATTATTGCCCTTGGTACAAACGATCTTAAAAAACGTTTTAATTTAACATCTAGTTTAATAGCAGATGGCTTAAATGATTTAATTAACTCAATACATATTTATTATCAGCAAGGTAGTACTTTAAAATCTCCTAAAATTATTATTGCTAGCCCACCTAAAATAAGAATCACCGAGCAGTATTCGCGTATTTACGAAGGTGCAGATATAGAAGCAACAGAGCTCTCTAGTGCATTCAAAAGCGTTGCGGCTACTAATAAATGTACTTTTATTGATTTTAATACATTTATTAATGTAACAGCCGGTGATGGGATTCACTTTGAAAGTAACCAGCATTTGGTAATCAGCTTTAAAATAGCGCAGTTAGTTCGAGATTTATTAAATAATTATTAAAGCTATCTATTTGAATTTAGTGCGTCTTATGCAATCATCTAAACAAAGTAGTTATATAAATTAACAATCTCAGGATGCTATGGAAAAGTACCAAAAAAAATCGATTATAGCCGTTCTAACAGGAGTGTTAGTTTTTATAACTGGCTGTCTTATTTTGCTCTATTTTGCAGCGCAAGAACTCACTACTCAAATAAATGCCGATACTAAACACATTATTAAACATGTGGACGCTGCTGTATTAGAGCGTCGCAGTGTGCTTACACCTCTTAATAAGTTTGGTTTCAAGCAGTGCGATGAAACTACATTGCTTGAAATGCGGCGTGCTTTATTTGATTCACAATATGTGATTGATATCGGTTTTTTTATTGGTAACCAGTTAATGTGTACAACGGGAGCTGGTTTGCTAAGCAGTGTTATAAACGACCTTGAGCCTGACTATATCCGTAAAGATGAGGATGTACGTGTACGTTTTGAGCCGCAGTTGTATTTATTATTATTTACCGGACGTCCTATGGAAGTGGTAATCGTTCGCCAAGGTAATTTTAACCTAATCATGGAGTCAAAGGTATTCAACTCTGCGAGTATTGGGTCCAAAAATTGGGAAGTTGTATATAAAGACTCCGAGGAACTGCATCATTTAGCAGGTACAAAAGACACTTATAGTAAAATAAGTGGCGACAGCTATTTACCGTATGAAACGGGTGTTGCTTGTAGTACTGAAAATGAGGACTACTGCGCAGCAGTGCACTTGCCTTGGAGTCAGTTCTTCTCTAATAATCACTTTTTATTAATCATCTCCTTAATTTTAACCTGCTTAGCTGGTGTGTCGAGTGCATTAATGGTAGATGCAAGAATTGCTGCACGACGCTCTACTAATCAGCGTATTCGTAAAGGGCTTAAAAAGGGATCATTTTATTGGACTTACCAGCCCATTATTTGTTTGCAAAGTGGCAAGCTGATTGGTTGCGAGGTACTTGCACGTTTTGAAGATAAGTACGGTGCTTTATTCCCTGATGAGTTTATTCCGGTTATTAGAAAAAATAATTTAACCTGGACTTTCACTAAGGCAATGATAACGACCACAATAAAAGAGTTAACTTCTATAGATGCACTACCGAAAGGATTCAAAGTGTCGCTTAATATATTTCCGTGCGATGTAGAGCTGGGTAATGTGTCGTTACTGCCGCAAATTACAGAGCTTACCAACTCACGCTTTATTATTTGTTTAGAGATAACCGAAGACGAATACCTTGATACAAGCATTGCGCATACTCATTTTAGAACATTGGTTGAATCGGGGTTTAATTTATCATTAGATGATTTTGGTACGGGTTATTCGAATTTAAGAAACTTACAAAATTTGAGTTTTCACCAACTTAAAATTGACCGTACGTTTGTGCAAGATATAGCAACTGAGGGCTTAAAAGCCTCTATGATCCCAAATATTATGGAACTTGTGCACAAATTTAATTATACCTGTGTGGCAGAAGGAATTGAAACCACTGAGCAAGAAGCAATTTTAAAAACAGCGGGTGTGCATTACGGACAGGGTTGGAAGTATGGTAAGCCTATGACTGCGTCTAAATTTAAAAATTATATAACTAATCAGCATTTTTAGATCTCAGCTGCCATACTAAACGTATCGGTATGAAATTTATAAATATTAGGTTTATTATGATCAAATTAATATTAAGTGTTTTTGCACTTTTACTACTTAGTGCATGTACAACTCAGTACCCAAACCAGCAATTAACAGGTAAGCAGTTCCCAAGCATTAGCGGGGAAAGCTTAGAGCAAAGCATGGTGACTATACCCAGTGATTTTAAAGCAGATAAAACACTACTGCTCATTGGGTACAAGCAAGATAGTCAATTTGACATAGACCGTTGGCTAATTGGTTTAGATATGGCGGGCGTAACGCTCCCTACATACGAACTACCAACCATTGCCGGTATGGCACCACGCATGTTTAGTACATTTATAGACAGCGGTATGCGCAAAGGCATCCCTAAAGAATTATGGGGTGGAGTAATCACTATTTATAAAGATGGTGAAGCGGTACAAAAGTTTACAGGTAATGAAAGTCCAAATAACTCTCGTGTAGTACTTATAAATAGCAGTGGCGAAATTTTATATTTTTATGACCGAGGTTTTTCGGTAGATGCGTTAAATAAATTAAAAGAAGCTATAAAATACATTACTCTAAATATTTGAGTTAATGTAGGTTCTAAGCTTTATAAGTCAATAACCGGATCTGTTATTTATCTTATAAAAGCAATTTAATTGACTCGGTTTTTAATTTTATGTATTGATTTTATTGTGTTTTATTTATTTAAGGGTGAGAAGCGATAACTGTATTTTAATACCAAAAGCTCATTGTAAGTTGTATTTGATTTAGGTAATGTAATATAAATGTTTCAAGGATGAAATTTATGCCTCATATAAAATCAGTATTTGTAAAAACAACATTTCAATCATCTTTTCATTCACATAATTACGCAATTATTTTAAGAACACTGCAAGCTCTGTTCGGTGATATTAAAATGGATGATGTTGTGCCTAAAGTAGAGCTGCGAGCTAATTATGATTTGTTTTTAATAGATGGCGCTAAAAGTAAATGGCAAGACCTTATTCCAGCAGATCTTATCTGTTTAGCTAAACACTATAGCGTCGTCATTTTTAATGTTGATAAAGACGATGTATGCGAGCAAAACTTATTGCTTAACCATTTTAATGGTGTTTTTTATAAATCTGATGCACCAGAGGATATTTTTAAAGGGGTAGTCCGGGTTAATAGCGGCGAGCTTTGGTTTACGCGTAAAGTAATTTCAAAAGCATTTAGTGATATTTTAGCTGTGGCATCGTCGTTTAATGGTCTCCACGATGATATTGAATTAAAGCAGGACGATTACGAGCATTTAACAAAACGAGAAAAGTCTGTTATTCATTTAATTGCACAGGGTGCGAGTAACAATACAATCGCTGATAAACTTAACATTAGCGACCACACTGTAAAAACACATTTATACAGTGCGTTTAAAAAAACTAACTCACGCAACAGGGTGGAGCTTGCTAATTGGGCGCAGCGCTATATATCTGTTTTGCTGCCAATGGGGAAATAGTTTTTTGAATAAATTTCACTACTCCTAAAGTAATTTAAGCCCAGCTTTGCTGGGCTTTTTTATGTTTTAAAAAATATAAACTATGCTTTTTTATACGGGTGGGTTTTAAGCCAGTGCTCGGCTATTTGTTCACGCGTGGCAAACCAAACCTGCTCATGCGATCGGGCATATTCTAAAAACCGTGCTAATGCTTTTATTCTTCCTGGTCTGCCAATTAAGCGGCAATGTAAACCTATCGACATCATTTTAGGGGCGTTTTCACCTTCAGGGTCACCTTCTTCATAAAGCGTATCAAATGCATCTTTTAAGTAATTATAAAACTGATCGCCGGCATTAAAACCCTGTACGGCAGCAAAGCGCATGTCGTTTACATCGAGCGTGTAGGGCACTATTAACTGTGGTTTACCTTCTTTAATACTGTAAAAAGGTAGGTCGTCGCTGTAATCGTCGGCATCATATAAAAATGTGCCATTCTCAACTACAAGGGCTGCGGTATTTGGGCTAGTTCGGCCGGTATACCAGCCTTTGGGCTTTTTACCTGTAAGCTTTTTAATGACGTCAATGGCTTGTTGCATATGTTCGCGCTCGGTTTGTTTATCTATATTTTGATAATTAATCCAGCGCAGGCCATGGCTTGCAATCTCGTGCCTTGCTTCAACAAAGGCTTTAGCTACATCGGGGTGGCGCTCAAGGGCCATCGCCACTGCAAAAATGGTGACCGGTATATCGTATTTTTTAAATAAACGCAGTAGCCTCCACACGCCCGCGCGCGAGCCATATTCGTAAATAGACTCCATGCTTATATGGCGGTCTTCTACATGGGGAGCACTGACTATTTCTGATAAAAACGTTTCGGCCGCTGCATCACCATGTAATACACAGTTTTCGCCGCCTTCTTCGTAATTTAATACCACTTGCACGGCAATACGGGCTTTATTAGGCCAGTTTGCATGGGGTACATCTGGACCATAACCAATTAAATCGCGCGGGTAGTTTTTAAATTGCTCGCTCATTTTATTGCTCCTTTTTAAGTGCTGTGAGCCAAGCGCCGAGCGTTTCGCGCTCTTTGTCAGTCATTTTGGTCATATTAGCCAGTGGCATGTCTTTAGTTATTACGGCGCGAGTATGCACAAGTACTTGCGACTTTTTTACCTGTTCAATTGAATCAAGTTTAAAGCCAAGTGGCGCTGTTTGAAAAAGCTCAGAGGTAGGTGTCTCGCTGTGGCACTGCGTACAGTGTTTGCTGATTATATCCCACGCTTGTGCGTCGGTAATACTTGCTTGTAAAGGCGCGTTTTCGTCTGCATTTGTTGGTGTATTAGGCCACGGAGCTATTGCCAACATAAGAGCAAAAAATGCTGCAATACCACTTATAAGTACTGAAGGTTTATTAACGCCTTGATGTTTTAAGTTAAAGTAATGGCGTATCCACATACCAATACCAAACAGCGCAATTAAAATAAGCCAGCCAAAATTGTGGCTATACGTGTAAGGAAAGTGATTGCTAAGCATAATAAATACCACAGGTAACGTGGCGTAGTTATTATGTATCGAGCATTGCTTGGCTTTTAGTCCTGGGAGCGATTCGGGAATACGGCCGGCTTCTACTTCACTTACCATATAGCGTTGCCCTGGCATAATAATGTGATACACATTGCCAACCATACAAGTACCAATAAGCGCACCTACATGAATATACACAGCGCGGTCGCTAAATAATTGATCAACCCCAAAAGTCCACAGAGCTAATAAACCAATAACTACAGCAATAAACACTTTGCCGTTTTCAACCAGCGGGGTTTTACACAATAAACGATAAACACCATAACCTAAGCCAATAAAACCAAGGGATGCGCCAATAGCTGCAAATTTACTTAGCTCACTTTTACTGTTATCAATTAAGTACACATCGGCGCCAACATAATAAAGTAAGCTAAATAGTAATATACCGGTGATCCAGGTTGTGTACGCTTCCCACTTAAACCAATGCAGGGTATGAGGCATTTGTTCAGGGCCATTTTGATACTTAGCCACTTCGTAAAAGCCACCGCCATGCACGGCCCATAAATCGCCTTTTATGCCTTTATCTATTTTCCATTGCGGTGGTGTTTGTAGGTTGTTATCAAGCCATGCAAAATAAAATGAAGCGCCAATCCAGGCTATACCAGCAATAACATGAAAGTAACGCAGTACTAAATGAGCAAGCTCAAATAAATAGTTTTCCATAACGGTTAAGCCTCTTCTAATACCGGTGAGCGGGTGTCTGAAAATTGATTGTTATCATCGCGCTTATACACACTTTTACCCATAATGTAGGTTTGCTCAACGCAGCGGTCGTCGCCTAACATCATCATTGCAAATAGTTTTTCATGTAGGGTTTTGGCATGTTGTATTCTAAATTTTAAAAACGAAGTTGCCGAACAATCCATTACAATAAAATCGGCTTCACAGCCGGCTTCAAAATTACCAATTGTCCCTTCTAAATCGAGCGCTCTAGCACCGCCGAGTGTTGCTAAATACAGCCCTTTAAATGCTGAAAACTTTTGACCTTGTAACTGTTGGATTTTGTAAGCTTCGTTACCTGTTTGTAGCATAGAAAAGCTTGTTCCTGCGCCTACATCGGTACCCATGCCTACGTTTATGCCGTGCTCTTCACAGGCTTTTAAATTTAAAAGTCCTGAGCCTAAAAACAGGTTTGAGGTAGGACAGTGCGATATAGCCGCATTGTTATCTGCAAGACAGCAAAGCTCGCGCTCAGATAAATGAATGCTATGGGCAAATACCGAGCGTTTACGTACCATTTTAGCTTGCTCGTACACGCCTAAGTAATCCTCGGCTTCTGGAAATAACCCTTTAACCCATTCGCACTCGTCTTTGTTTTCAGATAGGTGTGTGTGCAGGTAGGTGTCTGGGTATTCTTCAAGTAACTGAGTGCATTTTTGTAATTGCTCAGGGGTTGATGTGGGGGCAAAACGTGGTGTAACTGCGTAGCTTAGCCTGTCAACATTGTGCCATTTTTTTATTAGGGCTTTGGATTCGTCATAGCTTGTTTGCGCGCAATCAGATAAGTCGTCAGGGCAGTTACGATCCATCATTACTTTACCGGCAATCATCCGTAAATTGCGTTTTTGTGATTCTTTAAAAAACGCATCAACCGATTGCGGGTGCACAGTGCCAAATACAAGGGCAGTGGTTGTGCCATTACGCAGTAGCTCGTCTAAAAAGCGATTAGAGATCTCTTTTGAATAATGCTTACAAGTGAATTTTTTCTCTGTCGGAAACGCATACTCGGTTAGCCAACTTAGCAGTTGCTCGCCGTACGCCCCCACCATTTCGGTTTGTGGTAAGTGTATGTGGGTGTCAATCATACCAGGCATAACCAGTTTGCCATCGTGGCGGATAACACGCGCTGATTTATCAATTGTTGGCAGTATGTCTTGCTCGTAACCAAGTTTAACTACTTTGCCGTGCTTGATAACTAATGCGCCTTTTTCAAAAAAACGATGGGCGCTTTCGCCAGCAATGGCAGGGTCGTCAATAAAGTCGAGTATATCGGCACAAACTACTGTTAAGTTATTATTGTTTTGCGTGCTCATTATTAGCTACCTCTGTATGTAGAGTAGCCAAACGGGCTAAGCAACAATGGGATATGATGATGTTTAGTATCTTGTAATCTAAACGTTATTTGTGCCTCTGGGTAAAACGCAGGGGTAGGTTGGTTTTGGTAATAACTATCTAAATCAAAGACTAGCTTATAGGTTGCAAATTCTACTTCTGTATTTAGCCAGTCGGTAATACGCCCGTCGCTATCGGTTGTGCCTTGGGTTAGTTGCACCCATCCGTTATTTGTAAGTTTAAATAGCTTAACAGCAACGTTTGCTGCTGGTTCTCCGGTGCTGGTATCGAGTATATGGGTGGTTATAGGGCTTTTGTTCATACTTTTATTCATAGCAATGACTCCAATCTTATTTTTGTTATTTTGGCTTGTTCGCCCGCGGCTATAGCAAGCTCTGTGCTGCGGGTGTTGTGTATGCGCTGCTCTATGAGTTTGAGCATTTGTTCGGCCGTTTTACCGGTGGCGCACACAATAAAAATAAAGCCAAACTTGCTCAGGTACTCTTTATTAAGAACGATCATTTTGGTAAGTACGGCTTCGTTTGCTTTGCTCATACCCGATTGCTCATGCCCCGCTTTTTGTGCGGTAGCAGCGTATTTTTTGCTAAGGGTTGATAAGTCACCTATTTGCGGGTGGCCTTCAAAGGCAGCTAAATAGTCGCTCTCGTCAAGGCTATCCCATATGCTTTTTGCGCATTCAAACAGCTGCTGAGCACTTTTAAATGGCATTGCTTTTACCATGGCTGCCACCCAGTTAGGGGCCGCGCAGCAATGCTCAAGTGCTTGTTTTGCTTGTGCATCATTTAGCGTATTTATTTGTAAGCTACTCATGCGCCTACTTCCTCCTGCGTGGTGCTAATTAAGGCATTTTTTAGTGTGCGCCACTGCAAGCCTTGGCGTTTTGGCGCTTGGGTTTGCATAGCCTGATAAAGGGCAATTAGCTGTCCACTAATCGAAATAGCCACTTCCATTGGTAATTTGCCCGTAATATTTTTTAGCCCAACAGGGCAGGTCATTTGCTGTATTTGATCGGCTGTAAAATCGCGATGTGCTAGGCGTTGTTTAAAACGTTTTGCTTTAGTGTCAGAGCCAATAACGCCCAGCCAATTGGCATCAGCGCGTTTAATAATGGCTTGGGTGAGTGCAAAGTCGAGCTGGTGGTTATGGGTAAGTATTAAGTAGTTATTAGCTTTAGGCGCACGCTTTACTTGTTCTGTTGGCTCTTCATCAACCACTTTTACTACATTAGTTGGCATAGCCTGTGGGAATACATCTGCGCGGCTATCTATCCAGCGTATGCGAATAGGCAGTTGTGCCAATATACCAATAAGCGCTTGTGCTACGTGGCCTGCGCCGTAAATATCTAAAGTAAAGCGCTCGCATTGCATGCATTCAAGCATAACGGTGGCAGCCCCGCCGCAGCACTGGCCTAAATTTGCACCTAGGTTAAATTGCTCTATTACTTGGGCGGCTTCGCCTTTGGCAAGTAGTTCGCGAGCTTTTTCTATTACTACGTATTCAAGGTGGCCACCGCCAAGGGTGTCGTAAATATGCTCGCCGCCTATTACCATTTTTGAGCCTGTGCCGCGAGGGGTTGAGCCATTTGTGCCAAGTACCGTGGCAATTACATAATTAGTGCCGCTTTGTTCGTGCTCGTTTATAGCCTGCGCCCAGTTTTGAGTATGAAAACCCTGAAACGACTCATTTAAATTAGTCATGTTGATGCTCCTTAAACCAACTAGCGGTTTGCTCAATTGCACTCAATACTCGCTCTGGGGTTGCGGGTGTATCCAATGGGGCGGTGTATTTGTAATCAGCCACACTGCTTATGGCATTACGAATCGCGCTCCATACACTAAAGGCCAGCATAAATGGCGGCTCGCCTACGGCTTTTGATCTAAACACGGTGGTTTCTGGATTTGCTGAGTTATAAAGATTGACGTTAAATTCGGCAGGTGTATCGCCAATGGCTGGTATTTTGTAGTTGGCTGGGCCAAAGCTTGCAAGCTGGCCTTTATCATTCCATTGTAAGTCTTCGGTTGTTAGCCAGCCCATACCCTGCACAAAGGCGCCTTCAATTTGGCCTATATCAAGAGCTGGATTAATTGAACTGCCTACATCGTGCAGTATATCAACGCGAGTTACCGTGTTTTCGCCAGTTAGGGTATCTACTTCTACTTCGCTGAGTGCTACGCCGTGAGCGTAGTAAAAAAACGGACGGCCTTCGCCTTTGGCTCTATCGTAATGAATTTTTGGTGTGGCGTAATAACCGGTAGATGAAAGCGATATACGATTCATGTAAGCAAGATTTGCAAGTTCGCTAAAGCTAATTTCCCCTTTACTAAAAGTAATGAGGTTATCTTTAAATACAACAGTGTTGCTGTCTACTTCAAAGTGCTCGGTAATAAAATCAATTAAGCGCTCTTTTATTGTGTTTACTGCATTTAGCGCCGCCATACCGTTTAAGTCGGTACCGCTTGAGGCCGCTGTTGGTGAAGTGTTTGGTACCTTGTCGGTACGCGTAGCACTAATACTTACCGCGTTAAAATCGACCCCAAAGCCATGGGCTACAATTTGCGCAATTTTGGTGTTTAGCCCCTGGCCCATTTCGGTGCCGCCATGGTTTAAATGTATTGAGCCATCGCTGTATACATGCATTAATGCACCAGCTTGATTCAAGTGTTGTACCGTAAACGAAATACCGTATTTAACCGGCGTCATCGCAAGGCCTTTTTTGATAACAGGTGACGATACGTTAAATGCTTTAATAGCCTCTTTACGTGCCCAGTAGTCACCCGACTCCTCAAGCTGGCTTATCATATCTTTTAAAATATGTTGCTCTACGGTTTGATGATACGGCGTGGTGTCGCGGCCTTTCTTGTATAAATTAAGTTTTCGGATCTCAAGCGGATCTTTACCTAATTTGGCGGCTATATCGTCCATTATTAGCTCGCCCATAATCATTCCTTGCGGGCCACCAAATCCTCTAAATGCGGTATGGCTTACGGTATTTACTTTACAGCGATTACCCTTGATTGTGGCGGCTGGGTAGTAGTAGGCGTTATCGGCATGAAACATGGCACGGTCTACAATTGCATCAGATAAATCTGGCGAGTAGCCACAAAACCCATTTACGGTAATGTCGGCACCTTCTATTAAACCATTTTCGTCAAAACCAACATGGTATTGATTATAAAAAGGGTGGCGCTTACCGGTTAATTTAAAATCGTCGCTACGGGCTAGGCGCATTTTTACTGCGCAACCAAGGTGGTAAACCGCAAGGGCTGCAAGGCATGCCCATGGTGCGCCTTGGGTTTCTTTGCCGCCAAAAGCACCGCCCATACGGCGGGTTTCTACGTTTACAAAGCTAAATGGCTTTTTTAAAATTTTAGCAACTAAGTGTTGAACCTCAGTAGGGTGTTGCGTAGAACACTGAACATGGATGCCCCCGTCGTTATCAGGTTGCGCCAGCGCTATTTGCCCCTCAAGGTAAAAGTGTTCTTGCCCGCCTATGTTTATTTCGCCTTTAAGCTGGTGGGCTGCGTTATTAATGGCGTTTTCGCTGTTACCACGGTTAAGTGAATGGGGCGGCCTTACCCAATGCTCTTTGCTAATAGCTTCTTTAATATCGAGTATGGGTGTGGTTTGCTCGCACTCTATAACCACTAAACGTGCCGCGCGACGCGCTATTTCATAGGTGTCGGCAACCACTACTAATACAGGTTGTCCGTGATATTGAATTTCATGGCTAGTGAGTAATACGTCACCTGGAAATACCGGGCCAATATCAAGCTTACCGGGTACATCTTCGGCCGATAAAATACGTATAACGCCTTCGACTGCCAGTGCGAGACTTGTATCAATTGATTTAATAAAGCCACTTGTAACAGGGGCGAGCACTGGGTAGGCATGCAGGCAGCCGTAAGGCTCAGGGTTATCGTCGGCAAAATTTGCACTGCCACAAACTTGTTTAATAGCGCTTTCGTGATATTTAGATTGCCCAACGCTACCACCTTGCGCTTTTAGTTTATCCATTTCAAAGTGACGCATGTGAGATCCTCGTAATGGCAATGTTGTTATTGTTGCGTGCTTGCGGCTCACAAAACTCAATACCAATGCGTTGTAATAAGTTTTTGCTTACCGTAGTGCGGTAATGCGCACTGCTTCTTACATCGCTCATGGGCGTAAAGTCATCGTTAATAGCCGTTGCTGCGTCTATAAAACTACTTACTTGTAATGATTGAGATATCAGCTTTTGCTCAATATGATGTGCGCGTTTAGGAATAGCAGCCATACCGCCCATAGCGCAGCGGGCTTGAGTAATCATGTTTTGTGAATGCTCTATAGCAAGCACCAAACACACGGTAGATATATCGTCTTCAAAGCGTTTTGATATTTTATGACAGGCCAGTTTTAGCGACTCTGGGCGCTTTGGGATGGTGAACTTACTAATTACTTCATCGCTTTTAAGAACTGTTTTTTTGTAATCAATAAAGTAGTCGGCAACTTTAATAGTGCGCGAACCAGCGCTGCTTAATAAATCCATTGATGCATTAAGAGCGATTAAAAGTGGAGCGGGATCGCCAATCGGAGAGGCATTCCCTATGCTGCCACCTAGTGTGCCGCTGTTACGTACTTGGCTTGATCCTAAGCGTTCAAATAGCTCTTTTGACTCTGGGTAATGGTTATAAAATGCCTCAACAAATTGGCTATAAGGTAGCGCTGCACCTATGTGTAACTCACCGTTATTATCTGCCAAGGTGCAAAGATCCTTTACTTGGCTAAGGGAGATAATTACATCCGGTAAGAGCATGTTTTGGCTAAGCTCAATGGCAAAGTCGGTGCCACCAGCAACTAAATGTGCATAAAGATAAAGCGCTTTTAGCTCAACAAGTTGCTGGGCCGTTTGTGGTAAGTAAAATTTGCGAGGACCATTTTTTAAAAATGGAATATCGCCATCATATTGCGTATTAAGTGATGCTTTAAATTGAGCGGCCATTGCTGAGTAAGGTTCAGCTTTACGCTCATAGCTATAGGCTTTTTCGGCTGCAAGTAATATTGGGCTATAACCTGTACAACGGCATAAGTTACCGCCAAGTGCATGAATAACCGCTTTTTTACCAGGGTACGTTGGTTCATTAATATAAAGAGCCAACAAACTCATTATTATACCGGGCGTGCAAAAACCACATTGCGAACCATGGCACTCAACGAGTGCACGTTGTACGGGGTGTAAATCGGTTAAGTTTGGGTATAAACCAGTAGTCACAGCCTCTACCGTTACTATATGTTTTGCATGCGCATTACCTAATAACAATAAACAGCTGTTCATTGTTTTGTATTGCCAACTAGCTTGCCCGTTTGCATTTATACGCTCTTCACCCACTAAAATTGTGCACGCGCCACAGTCGCCAGTTGCACACCCTTCTTTGGTGCCCACTTTCCCTTTTTTGGTGCGAAGCCAGTCCAAAATGGTGAGACTTGGCGAGCATTCTTGTACTTCAATTGGCGTGTTATTTAATAAAAATTGAATCACACAGACCCCCTTAATTTTTATAAAGCCCTGATACATAAAGGCTTGGCGTATGTTTTTTCTTGTTGTTTGCGCACGGGTAACAAAAATACTTTTTAATCTTTAATTAGCTTATTGCAGTTACCATGCCATTGTTGACCGTTTGGTCAGTTAAGGGCGATTGGGTTAAATTATCGAGGTATAGGTAATAACGGAGTCGCTTTAAAAATAAGGCACGGTGAAGCGAATGCTTTTACTATTTAAATCTAAAGGGGGAAATAGGGCTGGTAAAAGCACATTAATGAAAATGCTTTATGGTGTGGTTAAACCTGACCAAGGGGACATGTTTTTTTATGGCCGTATAATACCAATCAACAATGAAAAATTAGGGTAGGTGTCAGCGTTATTTTTTTATGTAATTCTGTAAGTTGGATAGGTATTAGCCTATTAATCTTTGAGTCAATTTTTGTAGGCTATCTCGCTTATTTTGAGTGGAAAAATAGGGCTAATTTAATTTTAGGGGCTACTTATAAACAACGTGTAAAAAATACCTACTTTTAAAATAATTACCTTCTCAAATATTACCTTTCATAAAACCTAACCTCAAACTGCATTCACTGTAAATTACAGCGTTGTTTTTAAATGTATTTTTTAAAGTTAATTCAACTTTTAAGGGATGTTTTTTGGCACGTAAGTTGAAACAACTTCTTATAAATTTTAAAAAGGAATTACGATGACTGCTGAATACTTTATGGTACTAGGGTTACTCGGTGTTGCATTTTTTGCTGTTGCAGGGGCATTGCTTGGGTATGAAAAAAACATTAGTGGCTTTGGCGTCGTAGTGGTTGCAACCGTTACAGCACTAGGGGGCGGTACCCTCAGAGATATACTTTTAAACAAACCGGTATTTTGGATTGCTACCCCAGAGTATTTATATTCAACCTATGGGGCCGTTATAGCAACAATTGCATTTATTCGATATTTACCGCGCGTTAATAATTACTACTTTTTATTGGTAGACGCTGTAGGTATGGCGTTATTTAATATTATGGGGATAGAAAAAGCACTCATTAATGGCTCTGGCATGGTGGTCGCAATTACCATGGGCATTACTACAGGTATATTCGGTGGTTTAATACGCGACGTAATTTGCCGTGAGGTGCCAACTGTTATGCGCAGCGAACCTTACGCCTCTGCGTGTTTAGCGGGTGGTGCAGTTTATGCTGCTTTATTTAGCCTTAATGTAGATTACATTTGGTGTATTTTAGGCTCATTTTTCACGACTATCTTTTTAAGATTAGGCTCTTTGCATTGGGGTTGGCATTTAACTATTTTCAGAAAAAAAGACTTCAGAGATCAAAGCGACTAATTTTAGCTACGAATAGCCCGCGTTTGCATGTGGTACTCGTAATTATCTCACCCGTTATAGTAAAACCCAGCCGCTTGTAAAGTCCTAATGCTGGGTTGTTTTTAAGCACTGTGAGTTTAATGGGTTTTGACTGCGCATTTGTAATAACTTGTTCAATAACCGCTTTCCCATACCCTTTATTTTGGTGCAATGGATGTATTTGTAATTGCATTATTTCAACGTGTTGAGCGTGCGTTTGGTATTTTAAAGTACCAATTGGTACCTCATTTATAACTATAAGATGGGAGCAGTCATATTGATCATCAAGCCTTAAAACATGCTGTTGATCAGTTAAAAATAACCCGGCATTTTCTAAGTGTTCAATCATAGTTAGTTTTCTGAGGCTTAATAAGTAGTCTCGGTCTGAATATATGCCTTTATGAATTTAAAAATAATGATACTCCCTTATAACAGCGCTAATGTTTATATTTTTAGAGCTGAAGTACTTGAGTTTGTACTAAACTCAAGTACGCAGCAATAAATGTGCAAGCCAAGCTAACAAAGGCAATACTACCAATACCCAAGTGCTTTCCACCAAAGCCCGCCAATAATTCCCCATACACTTAAATTAATAACGCTCATTATAAGGCCCATTACCCACCAGTCTTTTAATGATACATAGCCTGAGCCAAACACTATGGGTGATGTGCCTGTTGCGTAATGCGTTAACGACATCATGAGTGATGAAGCGCCAGCTAACAGTAAACCTAAAAATAAAGGCGGAGCGCCAAGCGCCAAACCTGCGGCGTAAAATGCGGCAAACATAGCAGTAATATGTGCTGTGGTACTGGCAAAAAAGTAATGAGCATAAAAATACACAGCTACCAATATAATGGCCGATACAATCCAGTCAAAGCCCAGTTGCGCAATGTTGCTCTCAACAAGTGTTGAAAACCACGTTACCAAACCTAGTTTATTTAAAAAAGTGGCCATCATTACTAATGCTGAAAACCAAACAACGGTATCCCACGCAGACTTTTCTTTAAGTACATCGTCCCAGCTTAATACACCAGTCACTAATAAAACCGACAAACCTAAAAAAGCCACTGCTGTGGTATTAACCGCGTAGTCAGCCCCTAAAATCATTGCAGGTACGCCGGCCCATAAAACAAGCAGCATAGCAAAAACACCCACCATTATTTTTTCGCCGTAACTCATTGGGCCCATTTCAGTTAATTTAGATTCTGCGTAGGTTTTAGCGTCGGGCGTACTTTTAACTTCAGGTGGGTAAATGGCATAAACAACCAAAGGCACGAGGGCAATACATAGCAAACCAGGAACAAGCGCTGCGAGCGCCCACGTACCCCATGTAATACTAATATTTGCACCGGTAGCATCAGCAATAAGCTTTACAATTAGCGGGTTTGGCGCAGTTGCCGTAATAAACATAGCTGATGTAATAGGGTTTATATGGTAGCTCACTAAAGCAAGGTAGTGCCCAATTTTACGAGAGGTGCCTTCCTCAGGGGACGAGCCAAAACTTGTTGCTATCGACTTCATTATTGGGTGAATAATAGCGCCGCCTCGCGCGGTATTACTTGGCGTTACAGGCGCTATAACAAGTTCAGAAAGTGCGAGTGCGTAACCAATACCAACTGTTTTTTTACCAAAAAGAGAAATAAAATTATAGCCAATACGATTTCCCAAACCAGTTTTAGCTAAACCCCGAGAAATAATAATAGCAATACCAATCAACCAAATTAATGAATTAGAAAAGCCACTTAATGCATCTTTAATAGCGCCAGATGGGCTGTCATTAGTTACGCCAGTTAACGCAACAGAGGTAATAGCTAAAATAGCAATGGCGCCGATTGGCATTGCTTTACCAATAATGGCAACAACAGTACCAATAAATAAAGCTAACAAATGCCATGCGTTTTCGGTAACACCTTGCGGGGGCGGTACAGCAAACCAAAGTAGTAAAACAATGGCTATAGAAATCAGTCCAGAGGTAACTCGAATATCAGTACCCTTCATTAAAAATGTCCCTAAGTTTTAGAAATGCATGCATTCTGTGTATTGAAAAGGCGACGTTATTTTACTTCATTTTATAATAAAAAAAATGACGCATATCATATGAATATTAGACTTATTTAATTTTATTAATAAAGAGGTAATAAACCATAAACTAAAGTGATTGATTACATTACCCTATGAGAGCTTACGTTGTGCTTAATCAACTCTTATATTTTTAAGAGTTAGCTTGAATTGTTTTATCGACTAGCAAGGTCTTTGTAAGTCTTAACGAATACTTGGAAATACAATGAACTTAAAATTAACCAACAACGTGATTACTTTTTTATTAGCGAGTAGCTTTTTGTTACTTGGCTTATCGTTTGCGTTAGGAGCAAACCCTAATACGTTAACGGCTACGTTTAGTTTTTATGGCGTTGATTCGCTAATGTCTGTATCTGCATTAGGTTTGATTAGTGGCTCATTTATGGTTGCTTTAGCGTTTGCCACCGTGCTCGCTCACCTTAAGCTAATGAAACCTACGCCAGCACTTTTACTTGCAGTAATTATAAGTTTAGTAGCATTACTTACCTTGTTTGCCAGTAACCGTTGGATGGCTCAACTTGGCGGCTTTCCAATCATTGGTAGTGGGCAGGGCATAATTAAATACTTTGCTGTAGTGCCTTTGTATTTGTTTTTATTTTATAAAGACAAACTTACCGACAAACAACACGTACTTTTAAACTTTATACCGGTTGCTATGGTTTTATTGTGGATTGGCGGCATGAAGTTTTATGAGTTTGAAGCAAAAGGCATTGTAAGTTTAGTAGAAACCTCACCGTTTATGTCGTGGTTATACACGGTATTTAGCGTACAAGGCGCGTCTAACGTGATTGGCGGGTTTGATGTATTATTTGCTGTGTTATTGGGCTTAGGGCTATTTTTAAATAATAAAAAGCTAATTATTGTAAGTGGCTTAGCGTGTTTAAGCGTATTTATGATGACCCAAACATTCTTAATTACCGCCACCGGTGCATTTAGTTCTTCCGCTTTATTGGAGCGCTTAGGGCAGTTTGTAATTAAAGATCTTTGGTATATAGCCAACCTTGTTGTTATTGCTTTTTTAATGGTTTTTAAACCGGCTAAATAAAGAGGACATCATGATCAGTTGCAACCAATACGACTACATCGAAATTGCCTGTATGCACCATTTAAGCATTGAGCTTATATTAAAAAATGGCGATGGTGTATGCGGGATAGCAACTGACACAAAGCGCAATGCTAATAGAGACGAATGCATAGTTGTTAGCGTAAATAGCGAGTTGCAACTCATTGTGCTCACTACAATTAGTATACTTAAAGCGCATGAGAAAAATCCATACTTTGACCACGTGAACTTTGATGTAAAGTAAACACCTCACTCATTCGTTTTTATCATAAGCACCTCAGCGAGCCTGTATCATTAATATGTTAAGGCTCGCTTATCTCATCAATGCTTTAGCTAATTACGCGCTAAATACATAAAGCCAAAATTTTCCTATTACTTTCTTTTGTTCTTTACTCGAGTTTTTCCACCGAATAAGGCTAAACGCCAGCTATTAAAGCGCATAAAAATGCTAATTCTGTAATAAGTAAGCCTTTATATGCCCGTATATGGCGTTTGGTTTTTGTGCGTTTGTTAATTATGATCGTAAAAGGTAGCTACATAAATAAAGCTAACTGACAGAACCAACTGTTTATATAAGCAGCTATTTTAATTTTGTCCAATAACATTATCAAAAGTCGTTTTGGTGCAAAATAACAAAGGCCTTTTTATAACATGCCTAATCACTTGTTTACATTAAAGTTAGTTAGTGAAATTATTGAAAAAAGTAATATGCGCCATTTTGGGGGGTTATAACTCTCAAAGTGTTGTTCAATAAGTTGTTATACGTTTAGGAGGTTTGGTGAACGGAATCTGTGCATTGTGTACGAAATCAGCGAAGCTTAAAGATAGTCACTTTATGCCTAAAGCTGTTTACCGATCAATTAGTAAAGGTTTCCCTGAACACGGACAAAACATTGTTGTGATTAATGGTTCTAATAAATCAGCAGCCTATACTGACAAGCAAGCTAAAAAGTATTTACTTTGTGAGCGTTGTGAATTGAAATTCTCCAAAAATGGGGAAGATAAAGTAATATCTTTTATGGCTCGTCCTAACGGTTTTAAACTAGCTACAAAGATAAAAAAGTTTAAAACGTTGTCTCATGTAAAAGATGAAGTATGGTATTTTCCACCAAGCGACGAAATAGCGTTTAATTTCATGTACTTTGCTGTAAGCATTGCCTGGAGGTTGTCTGCAACAGATTGGAGTGGGTTCGGTATTCCTGATACAAAGAATTCAATTCGTGAAGAAAGCATGATTGCTTTTTCAGATTACCTATTAGGAAATACTGAACTTCCTGCAAATACTTATCTAGCTGTATATGTTGATAATCAAATAGTAGATACACCATCAATGGGCTTTCCAACTATTAAAAATCATGGTGGCTATCAACATATAGTGTTTAACATTCCTGGTCTAAAACTAAGCCTGTTAGCAGGCAAAAATCCAGGAGCGGGTATTAGAGAAACATTCTCTATTAATACAACTAACGTGTATTTTGTTAGTCGTAGTTTAAAAACACACCCTGATTATCATTTTATGGTTAACTTTTTAAAAAATGAATCAGTTGCAAAGGGTCGGTTACTGAAAGAGCGTATCAAACACGTAACAACACGCCCTGAGGTGGACGGCTAGTAAAATTAGCTATTAATTGCAAATTTTAAAAGTGGTGAGCCTCTTTGTTTTTCAACACTTAAATGCAATCGTTATCCATTTAAATACCAGCGTTCTAATAGTGTGGTTATATGGCTTATCCTTCACTTTTACTGCTTATAATACGCTTTAGCCTAAAATCAACTATGCACCTATAACGATTAGAAAAACCAGCCACTCTACAAATCTTTGCCTTAGAAAAGTGGGCAACTAAAACCTAAATATATCCATACCTCCTGAGGGCTTCGTTCAATAAATTGCGCTATCCCCGCTTATTTTTACTTCAGCGGTATCATTAAACGCGCGCAATTTCCCTGAAAATCAATAGCCTAAAAAAATAATTATAGGAGGTCCTGTAGTCAAATAACAATACTTTAGTAAACGCTAGTTCATATTACGTCACGTAATATTCATGCAGAACTTTAAGTTAAACATACGCTCGTGCAGCGTCCCCATTTTTATTTGACTCAATTTATTGGACATTCTTTTTATGAAATTAAAGTTATTTATCGCAATTATTTTTAGCACTTCGATGTCGTCTTACGCGACAGAAGCAGTAGATCAAACGGAGTTTTCATTCGAAGACTTAAAAGCGCTGGCAAAAGCCTCAGCCGAAAAGCCCTATACGGCAACCAAGGTGCCAGCGCCGGAGTTAATCGATAAAATTACGTATGACGAACATTGGAAAATACGCTTTAAAGAAGATGAAACCTTATACCCAAGTGGAAAAAAGGCGCCTGTACAATTATTTTATCCTGGGCGATATTTTCCTGAGCCAGTAAGTATTTACATCAGAGACGATAAGAATCAGGTTCAAAATGTACCTTTTAGTAATGATGTTTTTGATATGCCTGATGACAGCCCAGCTCACGATCTCCCAGAAGGGTTTGGATTTGCAGGCTTTAGAATAATGCGCCCAGGTATGAAACCAGATTGGATATCTTTTTTAGGCGCGTCTTATTTTCGTACTGATGGGCCAGAGGGGCAATATGGACTGTCGGCTCGAGGTATTGCAATTAATACGGGTATGAATCAGCCAGAAGAATTTCCGCGCTTTTCTGCATTTTGGATTGGCCCCGCAGAGAAAAAAGGTGAAAGTGTGTCTGTTTGGGCATTGCTTGAAGGGCCTTCTATCACTGGGGCTTATCGGTTTGGTTTAAGTAAAGATAACAAAGAAGCTAAAGGCCATATCACCTCAGTGAGCGCTAATTTGTATATGCGCGCCGATGTTGAACGCTTAGGTGTAGCACCGCTAACTAGTATGTATTGGTACTCACAAAAAGATAAGACAGAAGCTAAAGACTGGCGCCCAGAAATTCACGACAGTGATGGACTGGCTATTCACACAGGATCGGGTCAATACGTTTGGCGCCCATTAAATAATCCTCAGTCGGTGTCGACCAATAGTTTTATTGATGAGAACCCAAAAGGGTTTGGCTTAATCCAAAGAGATCGTGACTTTAATAACTACCAGGACGACGGCGTATTTTACAATAAGCGTTCATCAGCGTGGATAAAACCTACTGACGATTGGGGCAAAGGCGCAGTTCAGTTAATAGAGATTCCAACAAAAGATGAAACGTTTGACAACATTGTGGCCTATTGGGTGCCCGAAAAAGAGGCGCGCAAAGGTGATGAGTTTACCTTTTCTTATGATATTGAATGGCGTCCACTCGATCCAAAATCAAAAACGCTTGCAAGCGTTGTAAATACTCGCCAAGGCTTAGGCGGAATTCCCGGCCAGCCTATTCCTGAAGGCGTTAACAAGATGGTGATTGATTTTGAAGGTCCAGTATTTAAAGGCTTAGATAACAAAAGTGGTATAAAGCCGATTGTTGAAGCCAGCAACGGTGAAATACTAGAACCTATTGGAGTTTATCCGGTAGTTGGTACAAACCAATGGCGATTAGCGTTTGACTACAAACAAGCTAACAACAATCCGGTGAACATACGCGCGTATTTAGTTGATAAAAATGATGAAGCTATAACTGAGACATGGGTAAGTGATGCAAAGGTAACGATTAAATAAGATCTTAAAGTAACTGTTTAGCATATTGTTCTTAAATGAACTCAGGCGCTTTTTATCCTTGTTCTTTTTAATGCTTGGCTTTATGTATGCTTTAATTAAATTTATAATTCAAGCATACAAATTACGTGCATAAAAAGTAATGGATACAAATTTTAGTGGAACTTAATATGACATTTTTAAAAAATGTAAAGCAACAAGCGGCGACTAAAACGCCTTCTGAATTAGAGCGTTTATGGCAGCGAATTGAAAAACATACTAAGCGTAACGCAAACTTTGATATTAAAAAGCAGATCCTGTTTTCTCAATTTCAAGAACAAGTAGAGCACCATGAGCAAATTCAAGCTCAAATGATTGCAGAACAAATTATTCATTTTAGTAAGTTTATCCAACGTAAAAGCTTAACTATTGAACAGCGTAATGAACTTGTGGATTGGATAAATGAAGATTTAGATTATTTGTCAGAACATCCATTCATTGGCGAGTTGAATGTTGAGGAAGTGTCTCAAGTTTTTCAATCTTACCTAAATAAGTATAACCAAGATACGGTTAGTACAATCCCTTCTTCAGAGTTAAACATATTACGTAATATGTTACAGCAAGATTTCCCCGGTTTAGAATTAACAGATGACGAACTGAGAGAAATAACAGCTGATCCTTCATTGCTTTATAAGCACCTTGACGAGCAAGGTTTTGGTGAGGAGAAAGATGATGAAGCGTTTAGTGCAGATAATATGCACTATGAACAAGATGAAGATTGGGATGACTTTTTTGACCAACACGAGCGATTTGATCGCGATGAAATTAAACAACAAAAAAACAACTCAAAATTAGAAAAGTTATTTAAAGGCTCGCAGCTAAACAAAATGTATAAACGTTTAGCATCTAAGTTGCATCCAGATAAAGAATCTGATCTTGCAAAAAAAGCAGAAAAACACGAACTAATGCAACAGTTAGTACAAGCTCGAAAAGAGAAAGACGGTTTTACTTTATTACAACTTTACATAAGCCATTTTGACGACGATGTCGATTTTGACGAAGAAACCAAAGCAAACTTAATTCCGTTACTGCAAAATAAAATAATCGAGCTAAATGAACAGCATCGGCAACAAAAAGAAAGTAATGACCAATATACAATTGTGTGGCGTAAGTTTAATGGTCGTAGTAAAGCGCAAATTAAAGATAATTTTGTAAACCATTTAGCGGCGCTAAATAATGAATGTGATGAAATTGCTAAACGTTTAGAGTATTGCACTACGGTTAAATCACTTAAAGAAGAGCTTAACAACCGAATTATGAATAAACGTCATATGCCCATGTCTTTAGAGGCGGCTCTGGAAAACATGTTCAATTTTTGATGAATTAACAGTGACGCCAGCCTAAGTTTTTTCATTAAGTTAGAATGGCTGTCCTGTTTAGCTGTTTCTTTACGCTGCGGCAACTGTATTGCCTTGTTCATAATGTAGAAAAGCTGCAAAACGCGATGTATTAAGAAAGATAAGCCCTTAGTACCTCAATAAAGTCACTCAAACACCAGTGTTCCCTTCTAAAATACTAATTTAAACAACACCGAACACTTTTTGTATTTTACGTAAAATACAGTAAACGATTGAACCAAAATATGAACTCGGCTATGGTTTGTTTATCAATAAAAATAAAAAAACGAGTTAACCTGCAGCTTGTTAGCTGTTTCGAGGGATTGTATGTTTTTTTAGTAAATTATTTTGTTGGGAGCGAGGCCGACAAAAATCAGGCTACGATAAAATGTTGATTTGTGGTGCTACGTGGCCAATTAAATTTGATACATATTTGCTTAAATTCCCACAAGGAAGTGAAATAGCACCACACACAGACAAAGTTGAATCTGGTAAACACTATCGATTGAATATAGTGCTTAAAAAAGCAGATTTGGGTGGTGAGTTTATTTGCAGTGATCCGATATTTGAAACAAAGCGGGTTAAGCTATCCCGCCCTGATGTAAGTGAGCATCAGGTATCAAAAGTTATAAAAGGTAATAGATATTTACTCAGCATAGGGTGGATAAAAGGGAGCTCTAAATGCTAGATTTAAGACCTAATTGTGAATGTTGTGATAAGAATCTACCTGCACAGTCCAGTGAGGCTTTTATTTGTTCATTTGAATGCACATTTTGTTCTGGCTGTGCTCAAACGGTGTTAAATAACGTGTGCCCAAACTGCTCAGGTAATTTGGTTCAGCGGCCAATTCGCCCTTTGGCTGCACTAAAAAATTACCCAGCATCGACTAAGCGGGTATTAAACGAAAGTGGTTGTGCGCCAAACACATAAAAACATAAAGTATAATAATTACATTTTCTGGGTATGGAGATCTGATGAGAAAATCCTTTGAATTTACTGTTAAGTCAATCAAAGTTAAAATAATTAACGCTTGGTTTAGTGGTGCTAAATTATATGTGAATGGTGACTTACGAGATACTGACAAAACTTTGTTCGCTTTTAGGAATAATACTTTACTATCTGCAAATTTAGGTGAGTTGGGTGTTCTAGAAATCAAGCCATTATCGGGTTTAATTACCGTTGAAATGGATGCATATTTGGTCAATGGTACAAACATTCAACATGTATATAGCTCACATAAACGCCTTAGCCTAAAAGAGCAAAGGGCAGCTCGATAAAGCTACTTTAAATAACGAATATTCCTGCATTTACCTGCCTTCAGTAATAACCTCCAAATGACTTTGAGGAGGTTTAAGCCCCTAAGCATACCAAGTTAATATACTTGGTTTACTCGATTACCTTAAAATCACTCACACTCTTTCACATAAAGTAAAAGCGCGCTGTACATTACACTGAGTGCCTTTGTTACATCGCTGTCGATAACCGCTTCTGCTGGGTGATGGCTTATACCGCCAGGGCTGCGTATAAACAACATGCCAACGGGGCAAATTGGAGCGATTGCCATTGCATCGTGCCCTGCGCCTGAGGCAAGTGAAGGCGATGCTTGGTTGTTGAGTTTACATGCGCTTGAAAACAAATGCTGAATAGTGGTGTCGCATGCTACGGCACCGGCGGCATGCGTCCATTGCCAATCAAGCGTTAAATTGCGTTTGCTTGCTATAGACTGTGCGCTGCTTTGTATGGCGCTTAGTAAATTAGCGAGATCGGTGTCGCTTTGTGCGCGTGCGTCTAGGCTTATGGTTGTTTTACCTGCGATCACGTTTGTAGCCCCAGGGCTAGATTGTATTTGCCCTACGGTGGCAACTTCGCCATTTTTAGCATTGCTTGCTAGTTTTTCAATTTCGGTTACTAATTCGGCGCAGCCTGCTAACGAATCCTGACGTAAGTTCATAGGCGTAGTGCCTGCATGACCGCTTTGGCCTGTTAGGGTAAGCATGGCGCGTTTTGCCCCTGCAATAGCCGTTACAACGCCTAACGCCTGATTAACCGATTCGAGTACAGGGCCTTGTTCAATATGAGTTTCCCAGTAACCTAGTAATTCGTTTTTGTTTAGTGCGGCCTTTGCGTAGTCGTTAGGGTTTAAGCCAAAGTCGAGCATGGCTTGGCGCATAGTTATGCCATTTGTGTCTTCAATGTTTAGCCACTGTGGGTCAAATTCGTTAGCGAGTGCTTTTGAGCCAATTAAAGTAGTGGCAAAGCGGGTGCCTTCTTCATCGCAAAAGCCGACTACATCTAAATGAAAGGGCAAGTCGAGCTTTAACTTATGTGTAAGCGCTGCAATTTCTATCCCCAGCAGTACACCTAAAATACCATCAAACGCACCTGCGTTTGGTACGGTGTCGAGGTGCGATCCTATAATTAAACGTTTAGCATGTGGGTTTGATGATTTAAGCCGCCCCCAAAGGTTGCCCACTTCGTCTTGCCACGATTGCATGCCTGCCTCAACCATCCACGATGCAGTAACGGCGTTACACTCTTTGTGCTCTTTTGATAAGTACACGCGGTGAATGCCGCCTTGCATTTGCGATAGTGCGCTGAGAGTTTTACAGCGAGATAAAGCGCGTGTTGCGTATTCATCAGCAAGTTCTTTATCTAATAAAGGGCTGTGTTGTGGGCTTACAATCGTCATGCTAAATCCTTTTTTATTTATAGTGAGCAAGGGCGGCAATGGCGGCTTCGCCCTTAGGGCCTTTGTAACCGTTGGCATGTAAGCAAGCGTCTAAGCTTGCAAGTGTTTGTAATACAGCATCTTTGCGGGCGTTGTAGCCCATAGTGCCAATACGCCAAATTTTGCCATGCAGTGGCCCAAACGAGGTGCCAATTTCTATTCCAAAATCGGTTAGCATTTGTCCGCGGACGTGATCGGCATTAATGCCCTCGGGTATATAAACACCCAGTACGTTGTTCATTTTATGCGTTAAATCGCCAAATACATTTAAGCCGAGCGCTTGAATGCCTGTTAGCATGGCATCGCCATGTAATTTGTGGCGCGCTACGCAGTTATCTACGCCTTCTTCAATTACTATGCGGGCGCATTCTGAGGCGCAGTACAGCATGCTGGTGGCTTCGGTATGATGATTTAGGCGCTCTTCCCCCCAGTAATTCATGATCATACCTAAATCAAAATAGTTAGAGCGCACAAAGGGTTCTGTGCCATCGGTATGATCGGCAGTGCGAATGCCTGCTTCTACCTTTTTACGTTTTTGGATCCACTCGGCGCATTTGTCGCTTAGTGTTAATGGCGCTGACCCAGAAGGACCGCCTAAACACTTTTGCAGACCAACAGAAAGTGCATCGAGTTTCCATTCATCGGCAGGAAGTTCGTTACCCACAATAGATGCGGTAGCATCACAATAAAATAGTACATCGTGCTTTTGGCAAATATCGCCAATATGCTCAAGAGGTTGGTTCATGGTGGTGGATGTATCGCCCTGTACCATAGCAAGTACGTGGGGTTTTACATCAACAATGGCTTTTTCGATTTGTTCTGGCGTAAACACTTCGCCCCACGGTACTTCTATTGTGTGCACTTTTGCGCCAACGCGTTCTGCTATTTCAGCAAGTAGGTGGCCAAAGCGCCCCATAATTGGCACTAGTACTTTATCGCCTGGGCGTAAAATTGAGCATAATACGGCTTCAATCCCTGCGCGTGATGTGCCATCTATTAGCATGGTCCATTCGTTTTTAGTTTTAAAAATTTCGCGGTAACGTGCCATGGTTTCGTTCATAAAACCGGTCATTACTGGGTCGTATTGACCTATAAGTTGCGCCGACATAGCACGTAAAACACGAGGATCTGCATTAATTGGACCTGGTCCCATTAATAAACGCTGTGGTGGGTTTAAGGTTTGAACTTGCGTGTTATTAAACATATTTTAGGCTCCCAGAGTCTGAATGAGCATGCGAATGCCGGTTATCATTAAGACAACGGCAAAAGCGCGTTTTAGTTGTTTTTGATCCAGCTTGCTACCAATTTTTACGCCAATAGGCGCAAATAAAATAGTTAGCGGAATAATAAGAAAAAAGGCAGGGAGGTTAACTAACCCCCACGTACCTAGGGGAGCATCGGTTGGCGTTGTGCCAATACTTAATAAGGTAATAACACCTGGTAGCGCAATCAATAAACCAAAAACGGCCGCAGTACCTACTGCAACATGGGCGCGTACATTAAATGCGTTTAGCATAGGTACGCCAATAGTGCCGCCACCTATGCCAATCATTACCGACAAACCACCTACAATACTTGCCATAACGCCTTGACCAAATTTACCTGGTAGTTGTTTTACAAGCGCGGGTGCGCCGGCTCTAAATAACATGTTTAAACTGACTAAAATAGCAATACAGGCAAACATGAGCACTAATGCGTTACCGCGAACGGTATGAGCAATAATGCTACCGACTACCGCCATAACTAATATAAACGGTGCCCAGTATTTTATTAGCGCAAGGTCAATATTCCCTTTGCTATGATGCGAGCGAATAGATGAAAGCGAAGTAGGTACTATGGTTGCAAGTGATGTAGCGGTGGCTATCATCATTGCCGACTCTGGGCTTACGCCAAAACCTTGCAGTAAAAAATACAGCACAGGTACGATAACAATACCGCCGCCTACACCAAAAAGTCCTGCTAAAATTCCGGCAAAAATACCGGTTGCTATTAAGGCCGCTACTATTGGCCATTGGTTTATTATTTCTGACATTGTGTTCCTGCTGTAGTTACTGTTGCACGTCCATCTGAACGAGGATCTGTTGCAGCTTCAAGGCTTGTAGGTGTATCTAAAATCGCCCCAGCGTGCCCCATCATTTCGTTATTATTATCAACGCTTACCCAATCGTGGTCACGTTGATTTAATTCATGTTCTATATGAAAAACTAACCCTTTTTCAATTTTTAAATTTGTACTTGTATCGCCCCATGTACGTCCAAGTAACCAACGAGGGTCGCTAATTGCTTGTTTTATTGATTTATTTCGCCATGCGTAGCCTGCAAAAACAGCGGCTTGGGTTTGTGGCTGCCCTTCACCGCCCATTGTTCCGTAAGCAAGTCGACGACCATCGCTAAACTTTGCCATTGCAGGGTTAAGTGTATGAGCCGGCTTTTTATTTGGCGCAAGGGCGTTAATATTGTTACTCGCATCAATATCTTCATTGTTTAAACTAAAGCTTAAACCTCGGTTATTCCACACAAAGCCGCCTTCGCTCATTAATATTCCGCTGCCAAATTCCCAATAAATACTTTGAATAAAGCTGACTAATTGCCCGTTTTTATCTCTGGCAGCCATCCACACAGTATCGCCAGGCTCTGCGTTAAATGGCCATTTTTTGGCTTTACTCATATCAATATTGTTAGCAAGTTCGCTTAAGCGATCATCGGTTAGTGCGTTTTTATAATCGTCCCCTAATACTTCAGGATCAGCCCAAAGGGTAGGGCGATGCGTAAAGCTTTGTTTAGTTGCCTCAACAATTAAGTGCGTCCAGTCGGCATCGGTTTTAGCTAAATGCTTTAACTTATTTACGGCACCAATTATTTGTAGTGAATGCACGCCTTGTGTTGGCGCGGGTAAGTTGTAGCAATTAATACCACTGAGGTTTGCATTTAGCGCAGTAACTACCTCAGCTTTTGTATTTGCAATGTCACCTGCGGTAATTGAGCTGCCTGCTTTTGCTAAGTCGGCGGCAAATGAGTTGGCAAGTGCGCCTTCATAAAATGCGTTTAAGCCATGTTTTGCTAGGTATTCAAACGTTGCTGCAAGTTTAGGGTTTTTAAAATGTTGACCTGCTTGCAAGGGGTTACCATTGGGTATGTAGAGGCTTTCAAACGCCTCATTGGTATTGTTAGCAGCGGCTAGTTTTTCGCAGCCTGCTTGCAAGCTTTTTGTTACGGTAAAGCCCTCGCGCGCAAGCTCAATAGCGGGTGCTAAAATTTTTGGCAGTGGTAGTGCTGCGTGGTCATCTAGTTCAAGCGCTTTTTGCCAACCGCGAATTGTACCCGCTTGAGTTAGTGCGCTTAATCCGCCGCGCTCTGGTATTTGCGTGAGCGGGTTATACGCCGTTGTATTAGTTGCTGCGCGGCCGCAGGCGTCAATAGCTGTGGGCGTTTTTTGATTTGGGTTATCGATAAGCCAAAAGCTGTCGCCACCAATTGAGTTCATATGTGGATACACAACGCTAATCGCAGCGGCAGCCGCTACCATAGCCTCGGTAGCTGTACCGCCTTGTTTTAGTATATTTATACCCGCCTCAGTGGCCGAAAAATGAGACGCGGTAAATGCAATGTTGTGTGTGGTCATGCCGGTATGTCCTGTTTAAAGTGTGCAGCTAGGTGCTTAACGCAAGCAAGTAAGCTTTTATCGTTACCGTGGCTCATCATTAATGAAAAACCATACGGATGATCATTTGTTAAATCAGCCAGCGGTAAATGCACTTGCGCTGAGCCACTAAGGCCCGCAATTGCCGAAAGCGTAATAATTTGCATGCGTAAGGCGCTTGTGTCGGCGCCTAATTTAGGTGCGGTTGTGGGGGTGGTGGGTAAAAATAAGCAGCTGTGTTCGTTTAAGTTTTTAGCGACGATTGCTTGCCACTCGTGCTGTATTTTTAACGCCTCTTGTTCTTCTTGCTCGGTTAAAGCCAGTGCCATTTTAAAACGAGCCGCAATTGCTGGCGCAAAATGAGAAAGCTGATCTGGGAGTTCAAGCCAGTCTCGGTGCGTTTTAGCAATCGCACGACCTTGTAATATTCTAAAGGTATCGGCAAGCTCACTTAGCAGGCTGTTTTTGGAGAGCTTAAAATCGATATGATGATTAAAATTAGGCTTGGTTTTTTCAAGCAATTGTTTAAGTGGGGCTTGTAAAGTAGGGTCAACGAGTTCAAATAACGGCTCGCAAATAACTAAGGTATCAACGTTATTAATAGCTTGATTTGGTAACAGTACATTACCTACATCGCTTAATAGCTCGGCGCTTTGGGTAAGCCAACCTATGGTATCGAAAGGCGGGGCGAGAGGAATTAATCCTTCTTTTTCAATTACATTATGGCTAGGTCTTATGCCATATAAACCACAATAGCTGGCGGGTATTCTAATTGAGCCGCCAGTGTCGGTGCCTAAGCCAATATCAGCTAAGTTTGCAGCAACGGATGCAGCAGACCCCATACTCGAACCACCGCAAGCATGTCCTTTTAATTTAGGATTTTGCGCAGCGCCATAATGTATATTATTACCCTCTAAGCTATAAGCCAGTTCGTCAGTATGGGTAAAGCCTATAAAGTTACAACCAGCGGTCATGAGCTTATTAACCGAGCTTGCCGTATTTTGAGCCGGTTTAGCTGTTTTAAACCAGTGTGGGTTGCCTGCGCTGTTACGCTCACCCTTTACTGCAAATACATCTTTTACAGCTAAGCGATTGTTTGCAAGCACTCCAGAGTGGTTTGTTTGCCACAGGGTAGGACCGTGATTGCAAAATATACCTTTGTTGTTTTTTTTATCACTCATTTGCAGCTCATTATTATAAAACTGACCAAGTACTTACTTATTAAGTTAAGAGTGATTAAAAAGCGGGCTGGTTATTATTATTTTAATACCAATTTTATTAAAAACATGATCATTCTATTGGATTAAATAGCGCACTCACTGCGTCATTTTCTTCGCGTTATAATAGATCACTAATTTAATGCAATTGCTAAAGCTCCGCTTTTTAATCGGTAGTTTTGATTTTATAGTGCTTAGACTAAGCAAGAGGAATGCCATAAATTAAAATCCTGTCCAATTGGTCAGGTTTTGGTGGGTTGTATGAGATTTATAAATGTGGGCTATAAAAATAGTGACACTAAAATGAGTTAAAACAAACCAACTTGGTGCGAAGTTGCACCAAGTTGATCTTTATTTGTATGGTTTTGAGTGCTAAATAAGGACCGTTTTACTGATGATTAAACCGTTAATATCGGCGTAAACCCAATCGTTAGGTTCTATGGTGGTGCTAAGCATGGTAATAACTTGGTTTTTATCACCAAAGCCGCGCTTTAAGGTACTACGCGGT
Organism: Pseudoalteromonas sp. SWYJZ12; assembly: GCF_015864395.1. NCBI lineage: Bacteria > Pseudomonadati > Pseudomonadota > Gammaproteobacteria > Alteromonadales > Pseudoalteromonadaceae > Pseudoalteromonas > Pseudoalteromonas sp. SWYJZ12. Next base: position 80,288 of record NZ_JADYXH010000008.1, on the reverse strand, counting down.
GTAGAGCCTAGCGCCATTACAGGTAAGTTCATCGTGGCAAGTATTTCTATATCTCGGCAACAGCCATTTATTATTACGCCTTCCCAGCCATTACTTAAGGCACGCTCAGCCATAATATCGCCTATAAACGCAAAGCGTTTGCTCGCAAACCCGTTTATAACTAATACTTTACCTTCACCATTTTCATGCAATATATCGGCAGCAAAAGAGTTGTCTTCTGGGCAGGTAACGGTAGCTACTTTGCCATAAAACGTGGTTTTTTTACCAAAGTGATAAAGGCCGCTGTCTGCTACTTGTACGTTATCGCGATGATCGTCAAATAAATCGGGTGTAGTAAAGGGTGTCATGGGTTAAGTCTCACTTTGCTCAGGTATTTTAAGACCAATACCTTTTAAAATTATGTGGGCAATTGATTGCGTAATCTGTGCCACATCGGTTTCGTCGTACTCTAATTTGTTCATTACGAGTAAAACCTCAGCCTGAAAGTCGGCGTAATATTGCGTGGTAGACCAAATAGTAAAGAGCAAATGGTAGGGATCAACCTTATCCATTTTATTTGCGTCCATCCATGCTTGAAGTACATCAACCTTTTGTTTAACCCAAGGGCGGGTATTGGTTCTAAAGTAGTTTTGTAAATAAGGTGCACCGCGCAGTATTTCACTGGCAAATAAGCGAGATTGCATTGGCTGATTTACGGCGAGTATTACTTTGCTTTTAATATAGTTATAAAGCACGGTAGCTGGATCGTCGTTAATTGTGACGTTATCGAGACCCAGGTTCCAATTAGCTATTATGCGGTCGATCACAGACTCGTACAGACCATCTTTACTTTTAAAGTAATACAAAATATTGGCTTTTGGCACCTGCGCTTCTTTAGCAACCATGCTCATACTTGCTCCGTCGTAACCTAATTGCGAAAACAATTGCTCGGCGGCATCTAAAATTAGTTTTTGGTTTTTCTCGCGTGTAACTTCTTTTTTATTTGGTTTTATTTGTGTGGTCATTATAGAGTTTGCATGTTTAACGTATTGATTGATTGTAGCTTTACTGACCAAAAGGTCAAATACTAAAAAGGGTGAATGTTAAAAACAGGCGAGAGGTTTAAGCTATTAACTTTAGGGTCTGTTGATCTTTGCGGATTAACATTTGTTCAAACTAGGAGCTATTTAATCGCGGCGCGAGATTTGTAACCTAGTGAGCTAAGTAAAAACCGAGCAACAAAGAGTAAGTAGCCCCTAGGAAGAACCCTTTGGGCAGCGCCTGTTTGGCATTAATGCTACGTTATCGCCCATTTATGGGGAATAACCACACTATATAGGATCTGCCTTGCCTAAATACCAAACAGACTGCTGCAAATTTAACCTTGAAAGATCAACAGACCCTTATTGTTTAATTAAATAATTACTGTTAGTTTAGTTTCAAATTTACGAGTAGTACTTTTGGGTTGGCAAATGGATTTTATAAGCAAAAATAAATATACACTATATGGAGTCGCTGCAATATTACTGTGGAGTTGCTTAGTTGCATTACTACGGGATATTTCTGAGTTGTTTAGCCCCATTGGTGGTGCTGCGGCCATGTATTCTGTCAGTGCGATATTTTTAATTTTGGTTATGGGAGTGCCCAAGTTTAGTGGTTTTTCGAAACGCTACTTGGTAGTAGGTACTTTATTATTTGTATCGTACGAAATTTGCTTGGCGCTTTCTATTGGTATGGCAAATAGTCGTCATCAGGCAATGGAAATGGCGGTTATTAATTATTTGTGGCCCACGCTAACAATACTGCTCTCTATTATTATTGGTCGTAAAAAAGTAAGTTACTGGGTTTACCCAAGCATGATTATTGCTTTTTTAGGCGTTGCTTGGTGTATTACGGGCGATCAAGAAATGTCGGTCGATACGCTTGTTACTAACTTTGCTGATAATCCTGCTACTTATCTAATGGCATTAGCTGCAGCGTTTATATGGGCTATTTATTGCGTAGTGACGCAAAAACTGAGTAATGGTAAAAATGCCATTACGTTATTTTTTACTGTTACGGCAATGAGTTTGTGGGCGCAATATGGTTTTAGTAATGAAGCGCCATTAACGTTTTCACTCAGCTCAAGCATGACGTTATTATTAGCCGGCGTAGTAGTGGGGAGCGGTTATGCGCTGTGGAATCAAGCTATTATTGGCGGTAACTTAATGCTTTTGGGGACGCTTTCGTACTTTACACCGGTGTTTTCTACTATTATTTCGGCGTTGTATTTATCTATTACGCTGAGCGCTTCGTTTTGGCAAGGGGTTGTACTGGTAACAGTGGGCTCGCTAATTTGCTACTTTGTAACGCGAGAAAAGCCTAAACAACCTCAAATAGCGTCTGCAACATAAGACTAATTTTATTAAAAATAAGCCCTATTATTTTAGGGCTTTTTGTTGCGTGCAGATTATTTTGCATTATTTACCTGCGCTAGTAACTCTATAACTTTTTGTTGACCAAATGTTTGTGCAAATTGCTCGGCTGTTTGACCGGCTTTGTTTTGATGCGCGTTATCGCAATCAAGTGATACGAGTGTTTTAGCTATACTAAATTCACCTCTAAAAATAGCGGCCATTAGCGCTGTGTTGCCACGGTTATCTTCTAGACAGGCATTAGCGCCTAAGTGTAAAAGTGTATTAACCGTGTTTTTATTACCATGGTAAGTAGCAATCATTAACGCGGTGTAGCCTTTATTGTTGTAGCTGTCGATAGGAATACCGGCATCTACAAATTGCTCTATTACAGCTGTGTCGTTTGTGCGTGCTGCGGCAAAGTAATAAGCAAATAAGCTATCGTATTGAGTTTTTACAGAATGTTGGCTTTCAACTTGCGAACTGGGTGTTTGTGTATCTGATGTATTTTGAGCGTAAACGCTACTGGTAAAGCTCAGAAATAGAGCGACTATAATTAATAAATTACGCATAACAATTGTCTCTTATAAAAGAGGAAGGGGTTTATTCCTTCCTCATGGTTGTGGTTTAAATAGCTATTTAGTTGGGACTAATTGCTTTTAACTAGTTGCTTATAAGTTAGCGGCTAGTTGTTTAACCATTTTAAGGTCGCCGTTTACAGCTTTAGTTAAGCGTGTACCGTACTCGCTATCAGCTTTGTAAAAGTGACTAAGCATTTTGTGTTTAACACTGCTGTTTTGCACTTTGCCTAAATCACCTGCTAGGTTATTAATTAGGTTTGTACGTTCTTGCTTGCTAAAACCACGGTATATAACACCTGCTTGCGCGAAGTTTTGCTGCTTTTTAATCGCGGCTTGTTGTACAAAGCCTTTTAGCTCTGTGTTACTTCTACGTGCAATTGGGTTTTCAGCTACGTTTTCTTGGCTTGGCTGGTAGTTCACATTGCTTGTAGTGTTACCAATATTCATTGCGCCGTCTTGGTTGTAGTTAACCACTTCAACTTTTGCACGGTTAATTGGCAATTGCTGGTGGTTTGCACCTAGGCGGTACATTTGTGTATCAGCGTAAGAAAACATACGACCTTGTAATAGTCTGTCTTCTGATGGCTCAATACCTGGAATAATGTTTGCCGGTGCCATTGCTACTTGTTCCGTAGATTGGAAGAAGTTAGTTGGCATACGGTTTAAGGTCATTGTTCCTACTTTAGTTTCTTTAATGTCTAACCACATTTTTGTTGCATCTAACGGGTTGTAATCAAAGTCATCAAGTTGCGATGGATCAAGCGTTTTAATGTACAGATCCCATTTAGGGAAATTGCCTCTGTTTATTTCAGTGTATAAATCTTGTGTTAAATGCTGAAAGTTTTGGCTTTGTACTTTTGCCACTTCTTTTGCGTCAAGGTTATCAATACCTTGCTGGCTTACCCAATGAAACTTAACGTATTTAACATCGCCCGATTTATTAATCATTTTGTATGCATGTACACCCCAACCGTCCATTTTACGAAGACTTGCTGGTGTACCGTAGTCGCTGTAAACCCACGTTAGCATTTGTGTAGAACCTGGTTCGTGCGAGAAAAAATCGAATACGCGGTTAGGATCTTGAATGTTATCAACCGGTGATGGCTTTAACGAGTGAACCATGTCTGGAAATTTAATCGCATCGCGAATAAAGAACACCGGTAAGTTGTTACCTACTAAATCCCAGTTACCTTGGTCTGTGTAAAACTTAGTTGCAAAGCCACGTGGGTCACGCAGTGTTTCTGGGCTGCCTTTTGAGTGAATTACTGATGAAAAACGAACAAATACGTCTGTTTCTTTACCAGCTTGTGCAAACGGTGCTGCAATTGTTAAATCGTCTAGCTCTTTTGATGCTACAAACACACCGTGTGCGCCGGTACCACGAGCATGCACAACACGCTCAGGAATACGCTCACGTGCAAAGCGTTGCAGTTTTTGAATTAGTTGCACGTCTTCTAGTAATACACTGCCACGTTCGCCTGCAGTAATTGAATTTTGGTTGTCGCCAACAGCTGCGCCGTTATCTTTAGTAAGTGTTGTCGCTGCGCTTGCAGGTAATGCCATAGCAAGTGCTAGTGCAGTTAGTGTTAATTTTGTTTTGTTTATTTGAGTATTCATTGTCGACCTCATCTATTTAAAAGTGCCGGCAGTGGTGCAGGCTGTTAATCTGTTAACGATAGTATTGATTTTATTAACTTCGGTAAAACTGATTAATTAGATTGATGTGATTTGTAAAACAGATGAAATAAATTAACAGGAGCACTTTTTACGTTAACTGAATTTTTTTACTACGACCTTGGTCGCAATATGCTTTTATAAAGTTGATTAAATACAAAGGTTTTTAGTTTTATCTGAGTGTATTTTCACCAAGCTGGTGCGTTTTATACTTACAGTGTGTTGACATATTCGTGCAATAAAGGGAATATGCTCAATCGGTGGGCTTATGCTCATTATTGAGTTGCACTAAAAAGCTGCACAATATTAATCGCGCTTAACTCGTTATACTTAAATTAGCTAAACCAAACAGTTTTAATAAGGTGACAAGATGAATACTAACATTGAGCTAGTGATATTTGATTGTGATGGCGTTGTTATTGATAGCGAAATCTTAAGCGCACAAGTACTCATTAATATGCTTGTTGAAAAAGGCGTTGATATTGACCGTGCTTATGTACAGCAACACTTTTTAGGCTGCAATTTTAAAACAGTAAGCCAAAAAATAGCGGATGCATTTAATGTCACTCTTCCTGAAAGCTTTGAAGGTGACTACCGCGAAGCACTGTTAAACGAATTTGAAACAGGGCTAACCACGACTGACGGTATAAAAGACGTACTTAACAATTTAGCTGTGCCTATTTGTATAGCTACTAGCAGCAGCCCAGCACGCACCGCAAAAGCGTTGAGCGTAGTGAGTTTAAGTAAGTACTTTAGCGATACGGTTTTTACCAGCAGCGAAGTTAAGCGTGGCAAACCAGCACCCGATTTATTTTTACATGCAGCTAAACAAATGGGTGTAAAGCCAGAGCATTGTTTAGTGATTGAAGACAGTAAAGCCGGCGTAAATGCAGGAATTGACGCTAACATGCAAGTACTGCATTACAGCGGTGGGCAACATATGCAAGGCTCTGTTAATCATGTACACAGTGCTTACCCAAATGTTGATCATTTAACGCATTGGCAAGATTTTTTTAGTGCATACCCTGCACTTAAAAAGCAGTAAACACGCAGCTTTTTAAATAAACAAAGTTTTAAACGCGATTTGCTCGCCTTACACACTGACAGGCAAGCAAACGCAAAATATAAATGTAGATGGTTTTGCTTTACTAAAAATAAAACAAAACATGGCAAAACATCATGCGTTTATAAGCCAAATTATAAAAGGCGAAGTATTTAGGTATTAAGTACTTTGCTGTTAACAATAGGAAATACCATGGCAACGAGTCCACACACACAAACATTTAAAGATGTAAACGAAGAGCAACTTCCTGTTGCTAATAATAAGCTTCATGGCTGGAAACATTTTGCAGGGCTATATGCTGGCGAACATGTTGCGGCTACTGAATTTGTTATTGGTGCAACGTTTGTTGCATTAGGCGCTTCAACCATCGACATTCTACTGGGTTTATTAATAGGTAACCTGTTAGCAATGTGTTCTTGGTGGCTGATTACTGCACCCATTGCAGTAGAAACCCGCTTAAGTTTATATAACTACTTAAACAAAATCGCTGGTAACTCAATGACCAAGCTCTATAACTGGGCTAACGTGGTTATTTTTAGTGTTATATCGGCCGCCATGATCACGGTATCCTCCACCGCCGTGCGGTTTTTGTTTGATATACCTGCGCAACTTGATTGGTATCCAAATAGCTTTTGGTTTGTAGCCATTGTTTTAGCTGTTGGCTCTATTGTTGTGTTTGTTGCGATGTATGGCTTTTCTACGGTTGCTGACTTTTCGAAACTGTGCGCGCCGTGGCTATTTGTTATATTTATTGCAGGTTCGTTCGCGTTATTCCCTGAGCTTTCAAATCACGTATTAGGTTCTACCTCTTTAACTAGCTTTAGCGACTTTATGACCATAGGCGACTCCTCCATATGGACGGGCACCAATGCCGATGGTGAAAAAGGCATTGGCCTATTAGAAGTGATTGGCTTTGCATGGGCTGCTAACTCAATTACTCACTTTGGTTTAATCGACATGGCTATTTTTAGATTTGCTAAACGCAAAAGCTATGGCTTGTTTTCTGGCGTGGGCATGTTTTTTGGTCATTACTTAGCGTGGATCTCTGCCGGTATTATGGGCGCAGGTGTTGCGGTATTACTTAAAACAACTATTTCATCACTTGATCCGGGCGATGTTGCATACCATGCATTAGGTTGGACTGGTTTTGTTATTGTAATTATTGCCGGTTGGACTACAGCTAACGCAAACCTTTACCGTGCAGGCCTTGCAGCACAATCTATATTTGTTAATCAATCACGTGAACGCACAACCGCTATTGTAGGTGTTGTAACCGTGATTATTGCGTGTTTCCCGTTTGTATTTTCACAAATGCTTCCGCTACTTACCTACGCAGGCTTATTAGTTGTGCCAGTAGGCGGCATTGTGTTTGCTGAACATGTGTTATTTCCTAAAATTGGCCTAACACGTTACTGGGCTAAATATAAAAACATTACTCGCAGCGTACCGGCTATAGCATCTTGGGCGTTAGCGCTTGTGTTTGGCTTTGGTTTAAATGCTATTGATGTAATGTCGTTTTACTACTTGTTTATTCCTACGTGGATTTTCACAATCGTTATTTATACGCTTTTAGCTAAAAAATACGGCGCCGGTGAAGATTACACACAAGAGATTGAAGCAGAAGAGCAAGAGCAACGTGATATTAAAGAATATCAAGCTGCACAAGCTAAAGACATTCCAAAGCCAGTAATTGACAGCTCTGTATTTACCAAAGTACTTAATGCGGTTTCTACGGTTTCACTGGTTATTATTTTTATATTTGCCAGCCAGGTGATGTTTTTCAGTGAAACTATGAGTATGTACAGCGCTAATAAATCGCAATTCGAAATAGCCTGTTTTATTTGTACTGTTATTTATTTTGTTACTGCGTACTGGTCGTTAAAACGCCATAAAGTACTCAATACAGCATCGTAATTACTTATCGTAATACAGTATCGTAATTTATATTTTATTTTTGTTTAGTAAGGTCGCACCATGACGCAACATCAACACACTGACGCTCTAGTTACAGGGCTAAACCAACAAAGCTTGGCTCAATTACCAAGCCATGTTGATACACCAACCTACGACCGTAGCGCAGTTAAAGCCGGTATTGTTCATATTGGCGTGGGCGGTTTTCATCGTGCTCATCAAGCGGTATATGTTAACGAGCTTTTAAAAACCCCAGGTTCTGAGCAATGGGGCATATGTGGTGTTGGCCTTTTAGAGGGTAACCGTGGTCTGCGTGATATTTTAAAGCAGCAAGATTACCTTTATACGCTTACTGTTAGACACCCGGACGGTAAAATAGATAACAAAGTAATTGGCTCAATGATCGACTTTTTGTTTGCTCCAGAGGACAAACAAGCGGTAATTAATAAGTTAGCGCACAGCGATACTAAAATTGTGTCGCTTACTATTACCGAAGGCGGCTACAACTTTAACCCTGCAACGGGCGAGTTTGATTACAGCAATCCAGATATTATTAACGACATTAATAACCCGAACGACCCAATTACAGCGTTTGGTTACATTACGGCTGCGTTAAAACTGCGTAAAGAGCAAGGCTTAGGCGCATTTACAGTGCAGTCGTGCGATAACATTCAGCACAACGGTAACGTAACACGCAAAATGCTTTTAGCCTTTGCTACAGAGCAAGACAAAGACCTAAGTGAGTGGATTGAGCAAAACGTATCGTTTCCAAATGCGATGGTTGACCGTATTACACCGGTATCTAAAAAGAGTGATATTGATTACGTGGTTGATGCATATGGTGTTAGCGACGAGTGGCCAATTACCTGTGAGTCGTTTACACAATGGGTAATAGAGGACACATTTAGTGACTCTCGTCCAAATTGGGATGTTGTTGGTGCTCAGTTTGTTACTGATGTAACGCCTTATGAAACCATGAAAATACGTTTACTTAATGCAGGGCATTCTGTACTTGGTTTATTAGGTTCAATCCATGGCTATGGCACTATTGATGAAACGGTATCGGATGAATTATTTGCCACATACCTACGTGCTTTTATGGATAAAGAAGTAACCCCAAATCTTGAACCACTTGAAGGCATTGACCTTGAAAGCTACAAAGATACGTTAATAGAGCGTTTTGCTAATCCTAATATTAAAGACAGCCTAGCGCGTATCTGTAGTGAAAGCTCAGCTAAACTGCCTAAGTTTTTAATTGCCACAATTAACGAAAACCTAGTACAAGGTCGCGATGTATCACTGGCAACGCTTGTTATTGCTACTTGGTGCTTATACAGCGATAAGGGTTTAAGTGAAAACGGCGAGCAACTTGAAATTCAAGATGCGATGCACAAAGAGCTTAATTCTTACGCGCAAGAGACTCAAACTAGCCCGATTGCATTTTTAAAGTTAACGAGCTTGTTTGGTAAGCTTGAGCATAACGAAACGTTTACTGCTGAATATAAAAAGTCGATTGCTGCGTTGTATGCACCTAATAGTAAAATTAAAGCCATTATGCAGGCTGTACTTGATCAAAAGAGTAACTAATTATGAGCATTTTAATTAATCATAAATCAGGCGAAAACGTAAGTGTTAGCTGCTTTGGCGAAGTGCTGTGGGATTGTTTTGATTCAGGTAAACGCCTAGGTGGCGCGCCACTTAATATGTGTGTGCGTATTAACTCACTAGGCATTAAAGCCGACATGATAAGTGCAGTAGGTAACGACGAGTTAGGTGCTGAGTTACTTGGCGAAATTACTAGCAAAGGCGTAAGCTGCGAATACATTGCTATTAATAGTGACAAAAAAACTAGCACGGTTGAGGTAACACTCGACAGTGGTGGCTCAGCAAGTTATGAAATAGTGGCAGACACTGCGTGGGATAATATAGCGCTTACTGATGAGTTACTTAGTAAAGTTAAAAGTAGCGATGTATTTGTATTTGGCAGCCTAATTGGCCGAAGCGAAGCGTCTTTAGCAACGTTAAATCAACTAGTTGATGTAGCAAACTTTAAAGTATTTGACGTAAATCTACGTGCACCGCATTACAAGCTAGAAACACTTGTAGATTTAATGAATAAAGCAGACTTTATTAAGTTAAACGATGAAGAGCTATACGAAATAGCAAAAGCGATGGGTTGTAAGTTTCATTCGCTTGAACAAAATTTAGCGTTTATAGCACAGCAAACAAATACCGATTACTTATGTGTAACTAAAGGCAGCCACGGTGCTTTATTAACAATCAAAGGCGAGAATTTTTATAATTCAGGTTATTTAATTAGCGTAATTGACACTGTTGGCGCAGGGGATTCGTTTTTAGGTTCGTTAATTTATCAGCTTTGTAGCAACGACGATGCGCAATATGCCGTTGACTTTGCATGTGCCGTTGGAGCAATGGTCGCCGAAAGTTCTGGCGCAACACCTACTTTAACGCATCAACAAATTAGTGAGTTTATGAACCCACTTTAAAAAACATTGTGTGTGAAAGCGGTTATAACGTAAAAGTTTAACCGCTTTTTTTGTGCCCAAAATAAGACGTGTGTAATAAATATTCAATGTGGAGCGTTAAGTGTGCAGGTTGCGTAAATAGTGGCTTATATCGATTATTGTATTAGCTAAACGTCTTATTGTTTGAGGGTTGAAGCTTTGTTATTGTTCGTCGATTATTCACGGATTGAAAAGGCGGGGCGACACACAATGCGCTCTATAACTAAAATACAAAAAGAGAAACGTGCTTTATGATCATCTTTTTTATCTGCCTCACTATTTTAATACTGGGCTATAAGTTTTACAGCCCATTTGTTGAAAAACAAGCCGGTTTGGATTCAACTGCTGACACACCACAAAAACGCTTTAGCGAGGGTGTTGATTACGTAGCTATTCACCCTGTACGAGCATTTTTAATTCAGTTTTTAAACATTGCTGGCGTAGGTCCAATATTTGGTCCAATTTTAGGTGCTTTATACGGACCAGTTGCACTAGTATGGATTGTACTTGGTAATGTTTTAGGTGGCGCTGTACACGACTTCTTCTCAGGTGTAATGAGTATAAAAGAAGACGGTAAAAGCCTACCAGAAATCGCAGGCCATTATTACAACGTCGTATTTAAAGGCTTTATGCTTGTATTTACTGCCATGCTACTGTTTTTTGTAGGTGTAGTATTTATTATGAGCCCTGCAGGTTTGCTAAGTAACCTTGATTTCTTTGAAGGTACAATACTGGCAAATAATACCTTTTGGGTACTCGCTATTTTAGCGTATTATTTTTTAGCGACCTTGCTACCAATTGATAAAATTATCACTAAGTTTTACCCAATTTTTGGTGCGCTAATGATTGTAATGACAGTGGCAATTGCTATTTCATTACTTATTAATGCGCCGCACTTACCGGTACCAAGTGACTTTTTAGCTTACTTTGAAGCTGACCACGCACATGACTTTTTAGAGCCAAACCCAGATGGATTACCAACATGGCCATTGTTATTTATAACAATTACCTGTGGTGCTATTAGTGGTTTTCACTCTACTCAAGCGCCAATTATTGCGCGTTGTTTAACTAACGAAAAATACGTACGTCCAGTTTACTACGGCGCTATGATGTGTGAAGGTATTGTAGGTTGTGTATGGGCACTTGCTGGTATTGCAGCGTTCCCAGATGGTTACGCGGGCTTAAAGGCATTGCTTGACCAAGGTGGTCCAGGTTTAGTTGTTAATCATGTAGCTAACAGTTACTTAGGTGTATTTGGCGGTATAATGGCAATTATTGCAGTAGCCGTTTTCCCAATTACTTCTGGTGATACAGCGTTCCGCTCATTACGTTTAACAGTTGTTGATGCGTTTAATATTCCACAAAGTTTACGTAATCGCTTATTAGTGGCTGTACCTATACTTACTATTGCTTACTTTATGACGAAACTCGATTTTTCATTAATTTGGCGCTACTTTGCATTTTCAAACATGCTGCTTTCTACAAGCGTATTATGGCTTGCCACTAAGTACCTGTTTGACCGTGGTACATTCCATTGGATTGCCAGTGTTCCTGCTGTTATAGCAACTGCGGTAACGGTTTCTTATATTGGTACTGCTGCAATTGGTCTTAACTTATCAAGTGATTTAGGTAAACCTATTGGCGCTGTAGTAACAGTGATTGGCTTAATTGTTTTAGCTATTGTGCACTCTAAGCATAAAGTTAAACCAACAGCGGTTTAATAATCACATAAGTTATTTCAAGCATTAAAAAAGCGAGCTATTCATTATGAATAGCTCGCTTTTTTTGTGTACTAAATTTAGGTATTACTGAGTTGCAAGTTCAAAGTAACTATTATCGTCGAGCGTTTTGCTTATCATCATAGCGCCCTCAAGCAAGCTCACTGTTTGAATAGCCGCTTTAGTAGGGTTGAGTTCACCATTAGCTAAGTGCGCAGCGCTAAGCCATGTTAGATTTTGATTAAAAAAACGTTTTACTTCAAGGCGTACTTTATCTGGAAGGCTATCGCTTTCGGCTCCTAGCAAACCACATAAACACATTTTACGATCGGTTACTAATGCACTTCTAAAAAGCTGAGTGTACACATCAATAGGATTTTTACCGCTTGCTTTAAGCTCGCTTGGCTCGCCTAACGCAGCTAAAAAAGAATTAGTATATTGATGAGCAAGCTCAGCACCTAAATCGGCCTTAGTCGGAAAGTGATAGTGCACACTGGCGCTCTTAATTCCAACTTCGCTTGCGAGCTCTCTAAAACTAAAATTACTGTACCCGCCAAGGCGCACCTTGTTTTCAGCTGCTTTTAATAACGCTTCTTTTTTACTCACTTTTAATATTTTCCTATCTGCAGTAATACCAATTTTATTAAAACATGATCATTGTATCGCATTAAACAACTCACTAACTGCGTTAAAAATTATTCATATAGAACAACTATATCTCATAATTCTCGCCTTGCTATTGCGCTATTTTCTTAGCGCAATAATAGATCACTTATTTAATGCAATTGGTATAGTAAAATTATCGACCAGTAGGTAGTTATTTACAAGCGTTTTTATTTTTAAGCAACCCCCTAATTTTATTATGAATTAAGTTAAATCCTATAAATCAGAAAAATTTAAACGTTGACTTAAATTTAGTTTAATATTATAAATTACCTATCGGTAGGTAGGTTGCTGCCATTAATTCACTTTTAAACAATAAAGATAGAGATTGCTATGAAAATTTATGATGTAGAAAACTTTCCAAACCCACTTCGTGTTCGTATCGCTTTAGCTGAAAAAAATGCCACTGCAAATGTTGAGTTTGTACCTGTTGATTTATTAAATGGTGAGCATAGAACAGAAGCCTTCTTAGCTAAAAATCCATTAGCAGGTGTGCCCATATTAGAGCTAGATGACGGCACGTTTATATCAGAAAGTACCGCTATTACTGAGTATATTGATACCGCATTTGAAGGCCCATCTTTAATGGGTGAAACCGCAAAAGAGCGTGCAGTAATTAACATGATGCAAAAACGCGCAGAATCTATGGTGCTTGACGCTGTGGCAACTTACTTTCATCATGCAACTGACGGCTTAGGTCCAGAGCTTGAAACGTATCAAAATGTGGCTTGGGGTGAAAAACAAGGCGAAAAAGCACGCCAAGGGTTTAGCTATTTTAATGATGTACTAGCGCAATCGGCGTTTGTTGCTGGTGAACAATTTAGTATTGCTGATATAACATTGTATGCTGGGCTGGTATTTGCTGGATTTGCACAAATAGCAATCCCGAATGAGTTAACCCATTTAGTTGCATGGCAAGAAAAAGTAGCAAAACGCCCAAGTGTTGCGGCTTAGTTAGGTTATTAGTTTAAAATTTAAGTGGAGTTACGGTTAGGAGCCAAATATGAAAATTGCTGCCGATTTTAGTAAACGAGTTGTGGTACATAGCGAAACGCTACCGTGGGTTGCATCGCCAATGGCGGGTGTTGATAGACGAGCACTGGACCGTGTGGGCGACGAAGTTGCTCGCGCAACGACTATTGTTCGTTATGCACCTGGCAGTGAATTTTCGCCGCATGTTCATACAGGCGGTGAAGAGTTTGTTGTGCTTGAAGGGGTATTTCAAGATGAACATGGTGACTTTGTGGCAGGTTCTTATATCCGTAACCCGCCGCAATCAAAGCACAAACCGGGGTCTGAAAATGGCTGCGTTATATTTGTAAAGTTATGGCAGTTTCAGCCAGATGATCGAACCCACGTGCGTTTACAAACGGACTTGATGCAAAGTACGGCGCACCCTAGTTTTAAAAATGTAGCCGTAACCCCTTTATACAAAGACGATTTTGAAGAGGTAAGCTTGTTGGACTTTAAGCCCAACGCCTGCATGGTTATAAGCGCAAAAGGCGGAGCAGAGCTGCTAGTACTTGAAGGCTCATTTGATGAGCAAGCCGATACCCTTGTAAAAAACAGTTGGTTAAGAGTGCCTATTAATAGCTCTGTTAACGTTAAAGCGGGAAGTAATGGTGCAAAAGTATGGCTTAAAACGGGCCATTTAACTGATGTAGAAAACCAGATATCTCGCGTACAAAATGCGTAATTGAGTCGTTTATTTGAGATTATTTATTGATTTAGTTCAGGACTAATTAATTTTAGAAGGTGTACTTTTACCACTCAGCCTATTTAAGGAGAGCAGTAATGGTACACACAACACATGGTTTATCTATTGGTCTTGAACGTGCAGGAAGAGAGTTTTTTTTAAAACTTAAAGCCGTTGGTACGCTTACTCACGACGACTACAAAATAATTACCCCAATGATAAACTCAGCTCTTGGCGAAGTTAAGCATCCAGTGGTGAATGCATTAATAGACGGTAGTGAACTTGAAGGTTGGGAATTACGCGCAGCGTGGGATGACTTAAAGTTAGGTGTTAAACACTCTAAAGAATTTAAAAAAGTAGCTATTTACGGTAATAAAGAGTGGCAAGCTCGAATGGCAAAAATAGGTAACTGGTTTATCTCGGGTGAGGTTCAATACTTTGAAAATGCTACCGCAGCCATAGATTGGCTAGATGAATAGCTTGATCGAAAAAATTAAATTAAAGCACTCTTATCGAGTGCTTTTTTGCTCTATGGGTAACATTGTTAGGTAGTTACATTCGGTTTATTTCAATTGTTAATACTGCTCTATTAAAATACACTCATTATTATTGAGCAAATTACACATTATAAAAACAATGAAACAAGTACTTACCTTTATTACATTCCTGATATTTTCGGCATCGATACATGCAAAAGATAACAATATATTCACGCCGGTGAGCGATCTTTTTTTGGCTGTTTCTAACGTTGACCACACGCAAATGCGTGCAGCCGTAGATGATTCATTTTTACTTTTAGAGCACGGTGAAGTGTGGACTATTAATGACTTTATAAATGTTGTTAAGCCTTCTGACTTTATAAGAACTAATTATTTTAGTGTTATAAATTCGCGTGTAGTGGGTGATGTTGCTTTTATTAATTACTGGAATAAAGCCAATATTAGAAACACCGAAAGAAGTATTGATATTTATTGGTTAGAAAGTGCCGTTGTATCAAAAGTGGGCGATAAATGGTTGTTATCGCAAATGCACTCTACTCGGTTACCCCAAGATGAAATACCTAAAGGTGTCACCTTTATAAAGCAATAGATATGACTCTAATTTAAAGCCCCGTAATATGGGGTTTTAATCGTTTAAATTATATCAGCCAACTCAGGTAATGCCCCTTTAGAGCTAATGTCGACACTCTTTAGGCGCAATGCCAAACGTTTGTTTAAATAAACGACTAAAGTGGCTCGCGCTATTAAATCCAACATCAAAGCAAACTTTACTAATTGCATGGCCTTGTAGCAATTGAGCACGCGCTTTTTTAAGTCTTAATTGTTGCTGCCAAAGGGCTGGGCTAGTGCCAAATGCAAGTTTAAACTGCTGATAAAACTTACTGCGGCTCATGCAGGCTATTTTGCATAAGGTATTTATGTCGAGCGTTTCACTTAAGTGTTCTTCAATATAAAGCAGGGCATCGCTGACTTTTGTTTTAAGGCGTGGCTTATCGCAGCTAGCCAGCAATAGCTCGCGGCTTTGTTGTTGTAGTAAACGGGTGATTAATTCGTTTAACGACAAATCAATCAAGTAATGTCGCTGTGCGCCTTGCTCGCTAAATAAATGCACCATGCGCTCTAATAATTGCTGCGTTTGAATATTATGTTGGGTATGCACTAACTGCGGTACATATTCAAATAAGCCATCGTGTGCAAAGTTTTGCTGCATGTTAAGTGCATTCGCCACGCTAGTTATTTTGTCGGTGCTAATTTCAATCGCTAAACAAGTAGTTGGGGCGTGCATTGATGCTTGTGGAAAATCAATTAAAACACCTTGCTCTGGCGCTAATACAAACGACTCGTGTGGTAAAAATGCTTTATGGTATTGGCTGCTTTCTACGTGCATTACCTTTTTGCCGCTAAGCATGGCACAAAACAGCAGCTCGTTTGAGTGCAGTGCCACCTTTTGCGCGCTTTGATACGTGTCGTAAATGCTCAACTCACTGCTATCTGCAGCGAATGTGACTTTATTTTCTATTAATACATCAAGTTGTTGGCGTTTTTTGTTTAACTGAGATGTGTGCATATCAATCCTTTAGGTTTTTATTAGTTTGGACTCACAGACAACTTTTGTGGACAGCTAATCAAGTTTTTAGGCGCTTGTTAGTTTAATGTCGATTAAATATAAAGCATTTTGTTTTATATAAATGTTCGACCTTTAGCTAACAACAATAAAGAGAGCACACACATGATATATGCAAATCCAGGTAGCGACGGCGCACTCGTAAACTTTAAACAACAATACGGAAACTACATTGGCGGAGAGTGGGTAAAGCCTGTAAATGGCCAATACTTTGATAATATAAGCCCAGTAAACGGTAAGGTATTTTGCCAAATACCGCGTTCAGACAAAGACGACATAGAGCTGGCTCTCGACAAGGCGCATGCAGTGCGAGAGCAGTGGGGCACAACGTCGGTGACCGACCGAAGTAACATACTGCTAAAAATAGCCGACCGAATTGAGCAAAACCTAGAGTTACTAGCTGTTGCCGAAACATGGGATAACGGTAAAGCAATTCGTGAAACACTCGCTGCTGATATTCCGCTAGCGGCAGATCACTTTCGCTACTTTGCAGGGTGCCTACGATCGCAAGACGGCACTATAGGTGAAATAGACGCAACCACCGTTGCGTATCATTTTCATGAGCCACTAGGGGTTGTTGGGCAAATTATTCCGTGGAACTTCCCTATTTTAATGGCCGCCTGGAAACTAGCGCCAGCACTTGCTGCAGGTAACTGTGTAATTTTAAAACCGGCTGAGCAAACACCAGCTTCTATTTTAGTTTTAATGGAGATAATTGGCGATTTACTCCCTGCAGGCGTATTAAATATAGTAAACGGCTTTGGTAAAGAAGCAGGCGAAGCACTGGCAACAAGCAAGCGTATCGCTAAAATTGCATTTACGGGTTCAACGCCTGTGGGCTCACATATTTTGAAATGCGCTGCTGAAAATATTATTCCTTCAACGGTCGAGCTCGGTGGTAAATCACCTAATATATTTTTTAATGATGTAATGGAAAAAGACGATGCGTTTTTATCCAAAGCTATTGAAGGCGCCGTGCTTGCTTACTTCAACCAAGGCGAGGTGTGTACGTGTCCATCAAGGCTGTTTATTCAAGAAGACATTTACGAGCAGTTTATTGAGCGAATACTCGAACGTACCTTAAAAATTAAACGCGGAAACCCGCTAGATAGCGAAACTATGGTTGGCGCACAAGCTTCAAAAGCGCAATTTGATAAAATACTGAGCTACATTGAAATAGGCAAAAAAGAAGGCGCTGAAGTACTCACTGGCGGTAATGTAGAGCAGCTAAGTGATGACTTAAACGGTGGTTACTACATACAACCTACGTTATTAAAGGGCACAAACGATATGCGTGTGTTCCAAGAAGAAATTTTTGGCCCTGTTATTTCAATGTCGACCTTTAAAGATGAAGCCGAAGCACTCGAGCTTGCCAACAGCTCTGAGTTTGGTTTAGGTGCAGGTGTGTGGAGTAGAAACATGAATCGTGCTTATCGTATGGGTCGCAAAATAGAAGCAGGGCGAGTGTGGACTAACTGTTATCACATGTACCCAGCACACGCTGCGTTTGGTGGTTATAAAAAATCAGGAATAGGGCGCGAAACGCACAAACTGGCACTGGAGCACTACCAACAAACTAAAAACCTATTAGTGAGCTACAGCGAGGATCCGCTCGGCTTCTTTTAAATAAAGAGCCTAAGCTTTAAATAAACAACCATTAAGTAATAATGCCAGCGCTACCTATTTGTAGCGCTTTTTTTATAGGCAATCAACCGTTGATAATGGCCATGTAGTCCAACATTTTAGCGTTGCAGAAAATAACATTATAATGACGGTGTTTACGAGTCCTACTTAAAAAGCGCTAATTTAGCGAGTATAGAGTGGTGTAAATATAAGGAGCCTTTAAATAATATTTTTATCCTTCCTCAGTTAAGTAAATTTCTATTTGTAGATCATTACCAAAACAAAGTGCCTCAATGCGTCTAATCCACTAAATATGAACTTTTCCAAGCTTATTCATTATCAAAATAATTAGGTTAGCTTTTCTAATGTTTGTATTAACTGCTTAGTCCACTATATTTACTTCTTGTTTACAGTTGTTTTTTCGTTGTAAGCAAATAACCTGAAAGTTTTTATAAGAACGATAGGTCTATTAAATTGATAAAACGGCGATATTGCTTATCTCCATTGTGCTTGTTTATCAAAGTATGAATGTTTTTATACCAATTCGCTTAATTAAGTGATTTATTTTGAGGATGGAAAAACGTGTTGATAGCTAGGCAAAAAATTCGCTATTTAGTTGTTCTAAATGAGAATTTTTTAACGCAGGTAGCGACACGTTTAGCCCCGCAAAATGATTAAGTATTATTGCGGATTGGTGTTATTAACAATCATTGATAAAACAAGAAAAAATATTTTAATCCGGAGCATAAAAATGAAAAAAGTAAATTTAACTAAGGCTTTATTAATCGGCGCATCAGCAGCAGTTTTAAGCGCGGGTGCTGTAGCTGGTCCTAATAGTCAATTAACCGTTGCAGAAGGTGCTTCAGCAAAAGTACAAGAGCAATTTAAAGGCTGGGTAGCTGGTGATAAAGTTCGCGGTCGTAAAGATAAATGTTTTGGTATTGCTTTAGCTGGTGAAAATGATTGTAAAGCAGGTGCAGGAACAAGTTGTGAAGGCACTTCAACTACAGACTTCCAAGCTAATGCATGGACCTACGCACCTAAAGGTGTATGCGAATCAGTTGTAACTCCTAATGGTAAAGGCTCGCTTGAAGGTTAATAAAGCAGGTTTTCCCCAGTGCATTGTTGCTGGGGAGCTATTAGGTGCAGGCCTTAGTTTAAAACCAGAACATCTTGACGACATTTTAGCTTTACAGGTAGAGCTGCCATCTACAAATAATAATCTTTGGTTTGAAGTGCACACAGAAAATTATTTTGTAGCAGGTGGACCTCGGTTAAATTATTTGAGAGCTGTACGTGAAAATTTTGATATTAGTTTTCATGGTGTTGGTGGTTCGTTAGGCTCTGATCATAAAGCTATGCTTGCTCATACTAAACGAGTAAAAGCGTTGATTGATGAGTTTCAACCAGCACTGGTATCTGAACATGCAGTGTGGTCTAAGTCTGACGGAAAATATTTTGCAGACTTAATGCCTTTACCTCGCACCCAAGATGCACTTGAGTCTTTAATTAATGGGATTGATTGTTACCAGACGGGCATAGGTCGGTCAATTTTAGTAGAAAACCCAAGTAACTATTTAGATTTTATAAGTGATATGGATGAACCTCAGTTTTTAGTTGAGGCAGCTAAGCGTTCTGGTTGTGGCTTACTAATCGATATTAATAACTTATATATCAGTAGTAAAAACACGGGTATTGATGCGCTTGATTATTTAAAGCAGATCCCCGCTGAGCTTGTTGGAGAAATTCATATTGCAGGGCACGATCCTGATCCAGCTCTTGGTCAGTCACTATTGATAGACAGCCATGCAGCACCGGTGGCAACCCCTGTATGGGATTTGCTAGAACAAGCAATTGAGATATTTGGTCAGCGGCCAGTACTTGTTGAGCGAGATGCTAATATTCCATCGTTTGAAGAGCTTATGAGCGAGCGAGAAACTGCGCAAAACTATTTGAATCAAAGCGAGTTACAAAGTCGCTTAAATATATCTCATAAAGAAGTGGTTCGCTGATGAGTACCAATCAATATATTGATGCTTTTACTCGCTATTTGCGAACGGGCGATCCAGATGCAATGGAGCATTTTTGCGAAAATCCATCGCACATTAAAAGATTAGCTGTGTATAGAAACGGGTTTTACAAAGGCTGCGTTGATGCATTGATAGCTAACTTTCCTATGTGTGAAAAAAAAGTAGGCAGTGAGAACTTTCGTAAAATGGCACGACTTTATGTTGACCGCTTTCCGCCAGAGCAGGGCACTTTGGTGGGATATGGATTAAGCTTTCCAGACTTTGTTGCAGGCTTGATTAAAGATAGTGAAATTGAAAATCAGCATATTTTTGAAGTCACTGTAAATCAGCTAAGTACATTAAGTTTATATACGAACTTAGTTGATATTGCGCATTTAGATTACGCGTGGCTAATGAGTTTGATGAGCGCTGATTCAACTGAAACTTTAACTATAGAATATGTTACTCAACTAATGGAACAAGGTACTGAGCTTACTGAACTTAATGTAAAGCTTAACCCCAGTGTACTGCTACTTAGTGTGAGTGAAGGCGCATTTTTTGAATGGATTTCGCTAAAAACAAATAATAATGATGTCGCTGTAACTAAATCCTCTACTGAGGATTTTATTATGTTATGGCGCTTGCAAGGTGCGGTGCAAGCCCGTTCCCTTTGCGCTGCTGAAGTTAAACTTATGCAGGCCCTACAAGGTACAGGTAGGTCGTTGGGTGAAGCTTTTGATGCAGCAATAACAGTAGATGAAAACTTTGAAGTGAGCGAGGCTTTTACAGCATGCTTACAAAATGAATTATTAGAAATCCAAATCAATTAGTACATCACAAGAGTAGGAATAAATATGGGCATGATAAAAAAAATACAACAACTGTACGTGCAGATGGGAGAGCAGTTATCGCGGTTCTTAGAGCCCATAGCGCTGTTTTTTCTTCGCTTTATGGTCGCTAAAGTATTCCTAGACTCTGGTTTGAGCAAATGGGATGGCTTTTTACAATTTAATGTTGATAAATACGACCTATTTAAATACGAATTTTTCTGTCCTGATCCTGTTAGAGAAGGTGCCTTGCAGCTTTGTGATCCAAAAACATTAGATTATGTTGATGGCTCATTCCTTGTAAAAGCAATTGAAACACTTGCTGTGGTTGCTGGTGTTGTTGAAGTGTTACTCCCAATATTACTGATTATCGGTTTGTTTTCTCGCTTTGCAGCGTTAGGCCTTATTGGTATGACAATGTTTATTCAGCTTGCTGTTTTTCCTACACTGGATCATTGGATTAATCCGGCATCGTGGTGGGCTGTTTCATTATTAGTGATTTTTGCTCGTGGACCTGGCTTTTTATCTATTGATAAGTTGCTTGGATTAGACGCAAAACGTGCAGCTGCTAAGTAAGTTTTTGTATATTAAAGGTTAAAAGTTAAAGGTTAAACGTAACCGGCAGGCTAATGCTATTTAGGTGCCGGTTATTATTTTAGATTAAGTAAACGAATACAAATTAACTCAATAAATTGTGCTGATTTAATATAACTAACCCCAGCCCTGATATTTTCTAATAAAAATACTAAGCCACGCCTAATAGGATCTCCCAATGGAAATAGGATTACTCATTCTTCTTTTCTCAGTTAGTGCTTACTCTATGCTAGCAAAAAAACTCTCTACCACTATTATCACGGCGCCAATGGTATTTTTAGGTATTGGTTTTGCCGTATCTCAGGCTGGACTTATTAATATAGGCGATGCACATGAAACCGTGTATTTAATAGCAGAAATATCGCTAGTTGTATTATTGTTTTTAGATGCTTCACAAATAAACCTACGCAGATTAAAAAGGCAAAATACATGGCCTTTAAGAATGCTATTGATAGGCTTGCCGTTGAGTATTTTGATTGGTACAGGCTTTGCTTATTTGTTTTTCCCACAGTGGCCTTGGGCTATGCTAGCCCTAGTTGCGGCAATTTTAGCACCGACTGATGCGGCTTTAGGGCAAGCTGTTGTTAGCAATGAGAGCGTACCTTTAAACGAGCGACAAAGTTTATCAGTTGAGAGCGGTTTAAATGACGGACTGGCATTACCTGTCATTTTATTTTTTGCCAGTATAGTTGCTATGGAAACCGGTTCTCAAGAAAATGAAATGTCATGGTTAGTGTTTGGATTTAGCCAAATATTTATAGGTATTTTGGTTGGCGCATTTATGGGGTTCTCGAGCGGACGTTTATTTTTATACTCTGAGTCAAAAAAAATATCATCGACTATATATGAAGGCATTGGTGTTTTAGCACTTACCGGCACATCATACCTAATGGCAAGTTTACTGGGCGGAAATGGATTTATATCAGCGTTTGTTGCAGGTTTAGCCTTTGGTAATATTGTAAAAGGCCATTGTCGATTTATATACCAATTTACTGAAAGCGAAGGGCAAATATTAATATGGACTTCGTTTGTTATTATTGGACTTGGCTTACTTCCTTCAGCTGTTGAGAATTTAACCCTCCCTGTTGTTGGTTATATTTTAGTGAGTATATTTATTGTACGGCCTCTTGCTATTTACCTATCGTTAATTGGCACTAAAGCTAAAGTATTAACAAAAGTGTTTATGGGGTTCTTTGGACCACGAGGTCTTGCCACAGCGCTTTTTGCACTTATTATTTCTAAAGATATTTTAGGCCAGTACGGTCACTCAGTTTTAATTGTTGCGATTAACGCTGTATGGATGAGCACTTTAATACACGGTATTGCAGCAGCTCCTATGGCTAATTGGTACGGCGCTAAAATTAAAGTGCTAAAGGTTAAATCAAGAGAGCTCGCAAAACTAAAAAAAAGTAGCAATTGAACCCAAATAGGAACTCAGCCACGTCAAGCAATGGCAAAAGGACTACCGTTTGAGCTTACATCGTACCTTGAACTTGTTGAACTAACGGGGCGCTGTATATGAGAAGCCAAACGAGGGTATATTGAAAGTACACATTAACCCTTACTCGAAAAAGTCAACATTACCCCCGAAAACGGGTTAAAGCTCACCACACAATTTACGCGCGTATTTCATGGTGCCCACTTCACAAGCAAGTTACTGTGAAAACTTAAAGCAGAAACGGCGATCAAATATTAGCAACTGCGAAAAGCTATTCGCATAAATTAAAAACCATTCGGTAAAAGTTAAAACGGCAACCCTGCAGTTATTTTCATGCGTGTAATTCGGGTTTAATAGCAACAATGGCATATTTAATTGATTATATGAGAGCAACCAAGCAATAAAAGACAAATACCCAGGCTAAAAAACAAATTTAGAAGTATTATCTTATTTTTTAAATTAAGATGGGTGTTTAGCTTAGAAAACCACTACACAATCGAGTCGAGACTAATTTTTAGATAGGATTGAGACATTAAAAGTAACATAACGAATTATGATTTTAATACAAGTAAATAGGCAGGGCCAAACTCTCCCTCATACTAAAAATACCAATGCATCTTATATACAGGAGTGTAGATGAAAATCTGGATAGGCACGTTCGCGATACTTACCACACTGACATTACTGGTTGGGTGCGATTGGTTTGACGATAAAGTAACAGTGGCTCCTGAGCAACAGGCTTATTTGATACCTGAACGTCATATAGAGAACGCTAAGTTACAAAAACTATCGGCTAAAACATTATCTAATGAGCAGCTTTATCGTCGTGCTTTAAGTTTGTGGCCAGTAGCTTATCGCGAGCTTAGTATTCCTACTTCACTTGGTCAGGCTCGGGTTATAGTAGCAGGGCCAGAAGATGCTGAGGCTGTTGTTCTACTGCATGGTATGCAAGCGAACTCAGCTATGTGGTACCCAAATATAGCGGCGCTAGCCGAACATTATCGGGTTTATGCCATTGACGATTTACTTGGTTCTGGAGGTTCACTTGCTAATGCCGATATTTCAGGAATGGCTCAAGTGGTAAGTTGGTATCAAGAATTATTTGATCTATTGCAATTGGACTCGCTAAATCTAGTTGGTGCCTCGCGGGGAGGTTGGCAGGCGACTGCAATTGCACTAGCAGAATCAAATAATGAAATGTCGCGCATTCAAACTTTGGTGTTACTTAGCCCTGCGCAAACGTTCGGTTGGATTGAGCTAAGCGGTGACTTATTGTCGAGTATTCTGTTTACGTTAAACCCTGTACGCGATGAGGTTCAAGAGAGCTTAAAAACTTTGTCTACCAAAGTACACATGATTAACCCTATTTACTTGGATCAATATGTGGCAGCACTTGATGATAATCCAGTACCAGGTTTAATCACCGAAATGCGACCATTTTCAGATCAGCAGCTTCAACAAATTACTTTGCCTACATTAGTGATGATTGGCGATAATGACATAATGAACAATCGAGATAGTCTTGAGCGGGCAAATAAAATGCTGAAAAAAGTTCAGACTATACAGATTCAAGATGCGGGACATTTTTTAACAGTCGATCAAGCTGAACAAGTAAATCGTGCAGTATTGGATTTTTTATCTCTTTAACTTTTGGTGAGTTTACTTAAGCATAAAATTTTCACTCAAATCCCCACCGAGATCACGTTAGCTATTGAAGCAAATAAAGTAAGACACTTAGCTTTTCGCAGTTTGTATTTGGGTACAGGCTGTACGGAACAACTAAATTGTAATTTTTAGTGTTAATGCCTTTTTCAGCTATTTTAAAGGTTCTTTTAGAAGTGCAAATTGCGCCTTTTTTATTTCCTCGAACTTCTCATCGTTTACGACCATCTCAATGAGTTAGGTTAATTTAATGAAAGGTAAATACTTAAACTAGCCATTGCAACGTTTTAAAAGGAATAGATAAAGTAATTATTCTAACAAGGTTTTTGTTGATAGGGCACAAGGAAAAAGAGCTTACTACAACCTGATATTGCATATAACGGCATTGATTGGACAACTAATGTGTTGCTTGAGCAAATAAAAGCGTTATAAAAAACCGCTCAGTGAGCGGTTTTTTGCATTTTTCCTAAAGGAAATTTAGTTAGAACGTGTAACGAGCACCAATTGAGTAACGAGGACCGTATTGATTAGCAAATAAGAACTGCTCTTCGTAACGTCCGTAACCTTCTTCGGTTGCATTGTTTAAGTTTATGCCATCAAAAAATACCGTTACGTTTTCGTTTACATCGTAGTTAACGCTCATATCCCATTGGCCATACGCTTTAGCATATTGCGGAGGCGCATCAGCTGAACCTTGCGCTTGGCCAACACCAATTAGGTATGAGTCGCGCCACGCGTAAGTAATTTTAACGGATAGGCCGTCTTTTTCGTAAAAGCCTTGGAAGTTAGCAGAGTCACTTAAGCCCGTAAGCGGTGCTTGTTGATCTAGGCTTTCGCTATCAAATTCTACGTCGCCATCTACAAATGTTGCGTTAACACCAATACCAAAACCGGTTTCACCAATTAAGTGCTGAACTGCAACTTCAAAACCATCTACCGATTTACTGTCGGTGTTTTGTGGCTGGCTAATATTCCATGTAATTAGCGGATCGTCGCTGCTTGGTTCAATCACGCCATTTGCATTACCATAACCGCTGGCAATCATTTGTGCAAAAATAGCGTCGGTTGTTGCTTGCTCACCAAGTGATTCAATATCGCTTACGGCCTGTAAGTAACGAGGGCCGTTTAAAATATCATACAAGCCATCAATAGTGGTTTGCGTAATGGTGGTTTGAATAAAGTTATCAACATCTTTTTTAAAGTAACCAACAGACGCGTAGCTGCCTTCTGCGTAGTAATACTCAAGTGATAAATCAAGGTTTGTTGATTCAAACGGCAATAAGTTTGTATTACCTTGGCTACCTGTACGAGAACCTGGTTTTGGGCTGCCTGTTAAACTACGGCCACCGGCTAGATTACCTAGTGGTGCACGCGACATTGTTTTACCCCAAGATACGCGGGCAACTACGTCTTCAGTTAAATCAACACTTACGTCGATTGAAGGCAGTAAAACATCGTAATCACCTTGTTGCTCTAAGAAGTTATCATCGCCGCCAGCAGCGTATTGCATGATCCACTCAGAAGCGCTGATCCAATTAACTTGATCCTCAACGCGTTGACGTACAGTACTGGTTACGTCTGTTTGCTCATAGCGTAGGCCTGCATTTACTTTTACGTAGTAGTTACTTACGTCAAATTCCCAGCTTGATTGAACATAAAAGCTATTAGTGATTTCTTCTACGTAGCTTTCGCTGTCAATACCATCCATATAGGCATTTGCGGCGTATGCATCGCTACCGGTTACATCAGCCGTTAAATACGCAATTTGGCGTGCAACAGCTTCGTCAAAGTCATACGTGTAGTAATAATTAGGTTGTAAATCGCTACCGCCGCCATCAAACTGATCTAATAATCCTGATGTGTCATGGCGAGTAAACATGCTATCTGGGAATATTTCTGTGAACGATGGGTTAAAGCCTGGACCACCTACTAAACCACTCCACGCGGTGTAACCACCGGTGTTTTGTTCAGTGCGTGATGCGCCAAATTTAACTTTAACTAAACCAATGTCATAACTTTCGTTATACCATGTTGTGTGTAGCTGTAATTGCTCAATGTTTGATTCACCTGGAGAGTGAGTAAACTGACTAAAGTTTGAATCAATTTCGCCAGGCGTTAATTCACTTGTGCCATTTAACCAGTTAACTTGTGCACTGGGTACTTCGCCCGTGCGGTAATCATAAATTTTATTAGCTAGCTGATCAGAACCTAAAATTACTTGACCTGCACTTCCCAGCCCGTTGTCGGCGCCGTTATCAGTTTCGTTTTTAGAGTCGTGGTAATCAAGCTCTACGTGCCACGTGTCGCTAATTTCCCAATCTAGGTTTAAACCAATAGAGCGCGCTTTTACTTCTGAAGTGCCTTTATTAGCTGTGAATGACGCGTCATTACCGCTAATATCTGCATATACTGCAGTGCCATTCTCATCAAGCTCGTAGCCATTAATATTGCTACCAAAGTCGTTCCAAATACCCCAACCAATACTCTGTGAACCTGTAACTGCTTTACTTGCAGTGTAATCAAGTGTGGCTACAAAGCCATCTACCGGTGCAAACTGAAAAGTAACTTGTCCGTTTGTACGTTCACGTTCTACATCTTCAATAGAGTAGTTCATGTCTTTAGGGAAGTAGTAGTTACCTGCAGAATCTGTGCGGTTATCAACGACGTTGCTGCTATCTAATTCAGGTAAGTCTACGTTTGCCTGCCAGCCTTGAATATTGGCACTTTGTTTTTGAAAGTCACGCTCTTGGTGCGAAAATGAAAAACCAAAACCAAAAGTGTCATCTACAAAAGTATTGCTGTAAACAGTAGAAAACTCTGGTGTTACGTCATCGCCAGCTTCGTTTGACGAGTCGTGATTTGCTTTAACGGTAGCTGAAAAGTTTTGACCCGGCTTTTGAAAAGGGCGCGCAGTAGAAATATTAACCGTTGCACCTAAGCCACCGCTTGGCACGTCTGCACGTGCAGTTTTAAATACTTCAAGCGCGCTTACACCTTCAGAGGCAACGTTTTCAAGATTATACGAGCGTGTATAACCTGTGCCCGGCATTTGGCGGCCATTTAAGGTTATTAAGTTAAACTCAGGACCAAAACCACGTACTGTAATTTGGCTACCTTCACCGTTAGCGCGGCTTACCGATACACCGGTAATACGCTGTAATGATTCTGCTAAGTTTGTATCTGGGAATTTACCCATTTCTTCAGACGAGATAGCATCTACAATACCCGAAGAGTCGCGTTTCATATCCATAGAACGAATAAGTGAACCACGAATACCTTTTACTTCAATAATTTCTACATCAGGCTTTGCTGATATGTCTGCTTCTGCTTCTGCAGCTATAGCTGTGTTTAATGTGCTCGCAGCAATGATGAGAGACACAGAAGCCGCAAGTTGGCTCTTTTTAAAATTGAATGTGTTCATAATAGCTCTGCTTTATAAAATGTTGTTCAAGAGTGAAGGTGCTGTGTAATACCAATTTTATTAAAAACATGATCATTTTATCGCATTAAATAACTCACTAACTGCGTTAAAAATGATTCATATAGAACAGCTATATGTCACAATTTTCGCCTTGTTATTGTGCTATTTTCTTAGCGCTATAATAGGTCTCTTGTTTAATGCAATTGGTATAAACACCTAGAATTTTGTCAGTGAAATCTTAATTATGGGTTTGAAATTTTTACATTATCAACACGATATACTGCGCCAGCACCTTGGCCCCAATTAGGAAAAATCATTAATACATCTATCGCACTTACATCTAAACCGGCAGCCGATAAGTCAGAAAGCGTATAAGTATATGTTTGCCATTCGTTTAAAACAGGGGCAATGCCTTCAACACTTTCAGTAAGTGCAAGCTCTACTTCAGAGTCACCTTCGTTTGATTCAACTTTGAAAAACCATGGGGCATCAGGTGTGCTTGGCATACTCGTAACTTTCATATCAAACGTAATTTGACCAACCGTTATGATAGCGCTTGCATCAAATGCTTCGCCGCTCCCGCCAACAGATGTACGGCTATTAAATCCCATTACGGTAGGCGTATCATTTATAGTAAATTCTGCTGTTATACCGTGTTGTTCATCATCCATTGCTTCCACTGGCGTAGAGCCGCTACAGCAGTCCCACATTGGCCAATCAAGATTTTGGGTATCAGAGAACACATCAAGTTCAGGGAAATCTTGCGTAATTTTTACATCATCAACTCTATAAACAGCACCGTTACCAGTTCCCCAAGCAGGGAAAATCATAACTACATCAATAGCGCTAATATCTAAGTTTGCAGCAACAAGGTCGGTTAATTTAAATGTGTATGTTTGCCATTGACCTGCAACAGGCGCAATACCTTCAACGCTTTGGGTAATAGGCAATTCGGCTGCAGTAGGGACGTCTCCTGTGCTTTCAAGCTTAACAACCCATGTAGAGTTTGCATCAGCAGGTGCGCTAGTTACTTTCATTTTAAATTGAAAATACCCTTGTGCTAACAGGGGCGTAGCATCAAAAGGGGAGGCTACACCAGCTTCATCAGTAATGTTTGCCGCTCTTGAAATAAAACCGTTTACAGTTGGGTTTTCACCAACACTAAATTCAACTGTATTACCTTGCTGTTCATCAACAACTACTGCAGGAGTTGAGCCTCCGCAACAATCCCACGCAGGCCAATTAATATTAAA
The DNA here is from genome assembly GCF_015864395.1 of Pseudoalteromonas sp. SWYJZ12. NCBI lineage: Bacteria > Pseudomonadati > Pseudomonadota > Gammaproteobacteria > Alteromonadales > Pseudoalteromonadaceae > Pseudoalteromonas > Pseudoalteromonas sp. SWYJZ12. Next base: position 51,134 of record NZ_JADYXH010000008.1, on the reverse strand, counting down.
AGAATCACCAAATATGGTTAATGGAGTAACTCCTCCTGCTATAGGAACTGGTGCATCACCCTCAAGTAAGGCATCGTCTAAGCTATCGTAACCTGGACGAATGGTTTCACAACCTTTACCAGTATCAGGGTTTGATGCACATTGATAAACACGTACGTAATCAATAGCAAAAGTTTGGCCATTTTCAAATGCGCTAGCGTCTACACCTAAATCATTAACGTTTTCAGGCCAGTCGCCGCCTACTGCTAGGTTTAGCAATAAGTGAAAATCTTTATCAAATGGTGCGCTATCCCAATGCGTTGTAAGTTCGCCAGAACCTTGCTCGAAGTATTCTGCAAACCAACCACGATGTTTTAAGCCCGCAGGCTCATTTTTGGAATTGTATAAAACCTCAGATTGACGCTGGGTTGCATAAAGGTAACCATCTACGTACCAGCGAATTTCACCTTCTTGCCATTCAACAGCATACGTGTGGAAATCATCTGCCGGGTTAGTATCTTCAGGGAATTTGTATTCTTGCCCTGTGTAGCTGTTATCTGGCCACGCGCGTCCGTAATGAAGGGTGCCATGGATACTAGACTCTATACCGCCATCTTCATCTGGTGTTTTAAGGTTTACTGATTCTAAAACATCTATTTCGCCAGAACGAGGCCAAGTGCCGTAAACTTCATCAGTTGGCAGCATCCAAAATGCTGGCCAGCTACCTTGTCCTGATGGAAGTTTGGCGCGCACTTCAAAGCGACCATATGTAAAGTCGGCGTTGTAACGCGTATTTAAGCGCGCTGAAGTGTAAGGTTTTTCTGCACCTTCTTCAGCGGGTAGGGCAACAATGTTTAACACACCGTCTGCAATAAATGCATTTTGCTCGCTGTCGGTGTAACACTGTTTCTCATTGTTACCACCGCCATCGCAGTTTAATTCATAGTTCCATTTGTTTGTATCAATGGCTGAGCCTTCAAACTCGTCGCTCCAAACCATTTGCCAATCTGATACTGGCTCAGAGGCATCTACATTTTCAAAATTTGATTTAGTGGCAGAGTCACCACCACAGCCAGCTAACGTAACTAAAGAGATAGCGGCAAGTAAACGTGTAATGTGCGTTGTTTCAATGTTCATAACTGAACCCCGGTTTCAACAGATTATTGTCAGATTAATTGTTTTTTGAGCTTTGTTTTCTCATGCTGTAAGCGCTTACATTTTGATATGTGTTTTGTAAGCGCTTACAAATGATATTGTGGAGTACGCAAATGGTCAACATATTTGTTTATTTTATTTACAATTAGTTTACGGTAAGACCAGTTTACCAATTTGAGACTGTACATAAATTGCATTTTATACACATGGTTACGTTGTTTGTATTTTTTGATGGGAGCAAGAACGGAATATTTTTTACGACTAAAAGTAGGAAAGGACTTAACAATTAAAAGGTTAGTTACAGGTATATTTATAGTATTTAAAGAGTATTTTGTTTATACCAATCTACATAAAAGTAATTTTAAGTGGATTGGTATCGTATGAGATAAAATATGCTTGTCTTTACTTGTTTTTAAAAGGCATTGAAAGTAATCCCCAAAGCGAGGCATTTTGCTTTTGGCTTGGGTATTCTTTTAAGCCAATATTTATATCTGCGTCGGTTTTTTTAGCTTTATCTTTGTAGCTACCAAATAATTTATCCCACCAAATTACACTAAAACCATAGTTTGAGTTAGTTTCACTAACCACTTGGCTATGGTGAATTCTATGTAATATTTGCGTCATTAATATTAAACGCAGTGGTTTTTCAATGGCATTAGGTAGGCGTATATTTGCATGATTAAATAATGCTAAACCATTAAGTGCTATTTCAAATATAAGTACCGCAATGGCAGGTACGCCAAGAGCAGTTACTGCAATGAGTTTTATAAGTATGCTCAGTACAATTTCGATAGGGTGAAAGCGCAAGCCCGTACTTGTATCAACGTGGGCATCGGCGTGATGTACGCGGTGCAAGCGCCATAAAATAGGCACTTGATGAAATAATCTATGCTGCCAATAAATTAATATATCGAGTAAAAGTATGCTCAATATAATAATTATAATGCTTGGTAGGGCTATTTGATTAAATAAGCCAATGCCGTGCTCTTGATTGTAAAGTGCCACGGCGGTTAACCCAATAGGGACCACTAAGCGCGCAATAACTGATGAAGCAAACACTAACCCAAAATTAGCAAACCAACGTGTACTGCTTTTAATAGGTGCTTGGCGAGCAGGCTTTTGCCATTCAAGCAGCATCATTATAATTAAAACACTAAAAAAGCAGCCGAGTCGCCACCATACTTCATTAGTCATTTATTACCTCTGAATTTGCACTGCTAGGCATGTTTTCAGCTGCTTTGTTAGCATCGGCTTCTTGTTGCTTAAGCGTGTGATAACCGCCATGTATACGGGTAAAAATAGTTATGCCACACGCAATAGCAAAAATGCTCGCCATAATCGCAAAGTGCTGCGGCCAAATACAAAATGCAATAAATAGCGCTATTGTTTCAGTGCCTTCGGTTAAGCCGTTTAAGTAGTAAAAGCTTTTGTATTTAAATTGCGGTTTTTCGAGTTTAAATTTTTCGGCGGCAATCGCAAAAGCTAAAAAGCTTGAGCCCGTACCAATAAAAGTGGCAAGTAATAACGATCCCGCTATCGCGTTTTGCTCAGGGTTTGCCAAAATAAAGCCAAGCGGAATAGCCGCGTAAAATAAAAAGTCGAGTGTGATATCTAAAAAGCCACCCGCGCTTGAACTTTGGTTTGCATAGCGTGCTAATGCGCCATCAAGTCCATCTAAAATTCGATTTAAAGCAATGGCAACTAATGCCCCGTACCACATTTCAAATGCCAGTAATGGCACGGCTAATAAGCCAACTAAAAAGCCTACAACGGTTAGCTGATCGGCAGTTATGCCGCGTTTATGCATAAGCATAACCACAGGTGTTAAAAGTGGCTTAATTATAGGGGTGATAAATTTGTCTAGCATGTTTTTTGCCTTATGCGTTTAAAGCTATGTATTTAAAGTGCGCTACTTAAAGTAATTAGTTTGCCACTTGCAGCGTCGGCGTCGCTATGGTCGTGAGTTACCATAATTGCAGGTAGCTTATGATCGCGTATTTGGCTAAACACGAGTTCGCGTGTATCAACACGCAGCTGGGTGTCGAGTTTGCTAAAGGGTTCGTCGAGTAAAATGGCTTTAGGTTCGCTCAGCAGCATACGTAATAATGCAACACGGGCTTGTTGCCCGCCCGATAAGTTATCGGGATGACGATTGCCCATGTCTTTAAGACCTACTTGCTCAAGTGCGTGTTCTATTTTTTCAAGGCGTTGTTTTTTATTACCTTTGGGCATTGCAAAGGCAATGTTACCAGCAACAGTTAAATGCGAAAACAATAAAGCGTCTTGATAAAGCACTCCAATATGGCGCAAGTGTGGAGGGGTGTTATCGATATTTTGACCATTAAGCCACACCTCACCATTGGCCTTAAAGCTACTTGGTAAAGTACCCGTAAGCCAATTTAATAAGCTTGATTTACCACTGCCTGATGGGCCCATAATAGTCAGAATTTCACCGCCATTAACTTGCTCGTTTAAGCTAAGTAACAGCTCATTTTGGCGATAAAGCTGACAATTTTTAATCTGTAACGATGACTGCATTAAAAAACCTTAACCCTGATAGTGTTAAACATGGGTGCTTTAAATATGTGCACGTTTAAACACGTGCACTTTTGAAAAAATATTTAGGTAAAACCCATGCCAGTATAAATCCAATAAGTGGCAACGCCATTTGCATAATAGCGTACACGGCACTGGTGCGTCTGCTTGCGCCATTAGCAAGCGTAACGGCTTCGGTTGTTATTGTGGCTATGCGCCCGCCGCCAGCTAAAAGCGTGGGGAGGTATTGTCCAAAACTAATTGCTAAGCCCAGTGCGGCTGCAATTAAAATAGGGGCAAACAACTGAGGTAGTTTTACTTTAAAAAACACCTTGCATGGCGCTGCGCCTAGGCTTGCTGCAACATGAGCAAAACGAGGATCTAAGCGCCTATAACTGCTCGCAAGTGACAAAAACACATAAGGCAACACAAACAGTAAATGCGTAAGTACCACATTAAAAAATGCGGCTTGGTTATTTACCAATTGTTGTATCCATACTAGCCCAAACAAAAAGGCAATACTGGGTACTAATAACGGTAAGTAAATAATTAAACTGGTAAAACGAGAAATAGGTTTGTCACTCAACTGCTCTGATTCTAAACACAATAAAGTAAGAATAATGGCAAATAGTGTGGTTACTAAACCGATTGCTAGCGTATTAAAAAGCGGACTGCCCATTTGCATTAGCGCACTTTTAAAATGCAGTAGTGTAAATTGCTCAGGCATTGCATCTGGAAAGCGCCAAAAACCTGCAACCGACCACATAACTAAACCAATAAGTGACAACAGTATAAAGCTAATTACTAATGTGGTGAGTACGACCGTTATTTTTTGCCAATAAAATCCGCCGTATTCGCGCACTCCATTAGTGAGAGAGTCGCTAAATAGCACTTTTACGGCCTTTTCCCCGCCAAGCCAAAGGGCTAACAAACCGCCTGTAACAGCCAGTTGTAATAAAGCACCTGCTGAGGCTTTAATACGCAGGTTTAAATCAACATCGTTAAACCAATGCATTATTGCAACGGCCAACGTGGGTGGTGTATTTGGGCCTAATATAAGAGGCATTTCTACACTTGCGCTTGCATAGGCAAGCACTGCTAAAAGCGGCAAACGCAGTAGCGGATAAAGACTTGGCAGTATTACTTTAAAAAAGGCGGTCATTGGGCAATAACCCAAGTTAAGCGCAACCTTATGTTGTTGGCGTAATTTTTTGCCAAGCTCAGGTTGAGCAAGTACGCCCAGTGCCATTAGTAATAAAAAGGGAAGCTCTTTGAGTGTTAAGCCTAAAATAATACTAATACCGAACGAATCATGCGGAAATATGCCGTTTGGCGCAAGTTCCCAGCCGCTTAACCAGGGCGACGCTAAGCGTGAAATCATACCTGAAGGGGCAATTAAAAATCCTACTGCAATAGCCGCGGCGGCATGAGGTATCACTAATATAGGGCTCAATAAACGCTGAATTCGGTTAAGCCACGGGCTATTAAAAAACGCAGCTAAAATCATTAAGGTAATGATAAATGCAAGCAGAGTACTTATTAAGCCCGTTGCAACGCTTAAGGTAACCATTTGAGTAAGGCCAGGTGTTTGCCAAAGGGCATTAAAACCTTGCAAGCTAAACGTTGTTTGCTCAAGTACGGGCGCATAACCAAAGGCAGGCAGCAATACGCTAATTAAGCCACCAAGTACGGGTAATATAAGTAGAGCGAGTAAAAATCGCGGGCTAAATTTTACAATGCGCGTAAACATATCGGTGCTGCACTGCGTTGTTGCTTTGGTATTTACTGGTACACTTTTTGAAATAACGCTCATTGGCTTACTCCATAACGGGTTTGCCAACCTTGCATAATGGCGTTTACCCAGCTTGGATGAGGTTCGCTCAATGTGCGTTTAATACTGTTTAAAGGCAGTGCAGTTGGATGCGGTTTAGCTGTTTTAAATAAGGCTTGCTGATCAGGCGTTAACGTTGATTGAATAAGTACGCTTTTATCGCCCCATATATGCGCTTTTTGCTTTTGAGCTTGCGCTTCAGGGCTGAGTAAAAAATTAGCCACTAATTGCGCACTTTGCTGGTGGCTTGCATTGTAAGGGATTGCCACAAAATGGGTATTACTTAAACTGCCATCACTCATTGCGTAACTGCGAATGCTGTTTGGTAAATCATAGCGTTTTACAGCTGCCGGTACTTCAGGTGCTGAAAAAGTAAAGGCTAAACTCAACTCTGTATCGTCTACTAAGCGGCGCATTTGAGCACCACTTTGCATAAAATGAGTGCCACCACGCCAAAGAGTTGGGTGTAATTTATCTAAAAAGTCCCACAGTGGGTTTAACACTTGCGCTGTATTTTTAGTTGTAGCTGGTTGGTTTAGCTGCGCTTTAATATTTTCGCTGCTTTGCTGATGCAGTACAACTAAGGCGTATTTTAAAAAGCTCATACCTAAAAAGTCAGGCGGCTTTGGGTAACTAAAGCGACCAGGGTTTTGCGCGCTCCAGTTCAATAATTCGTTTAATGTCGTCGGCAATTTATTGTTTGCCTTACCATTTATTGCAATGCTGTCGTAATAAAATGTAAGTGACGCTTGCCCCCATGGCGCTTCCATCCCATTGGTAGGTAAACCAAAATCAAAGGTTACAGCAGGGTTATTAGCCGGATCGGTTAATGCAAAGTAGGGGAGTTTATTTGCCCATTGCTTTAAAAGCAGAGAGTGCTCACTCATGGTGGCAAAGTTAGCCCCGTTGATCCACATTAAATCTACGCTGCCTTGGTTGTTATTGTTTGCTGATTTTTCGGCAAGTACACGGCTTACTGCTTCGCTGGTATCGCTTAATTTTACATGCACTAGGTTAATGTTGTACTTAGTTTTAACTTGCTGCGCTGCCCATTGAATATAAGCATTTATTTGCGCGTCGCCACCCCATGCATAAAAGTATACATATTGATTGCTACCAAGTGTTTGAACTTGTTGCCAGCGAGATCCCTGTTGTGTGTTTATTACTAAATTACTTTTATTATTTGAGTTAATAACGGTATTAGCAAACGCAGTGCTCGAAAAAACAGCTAAATTTGCGATTGTACAAACGCAAAACGCGACACAGCAAAAGCTGTATCGCGCCTGTGTTTGCCAAAACTTAATGGCGAACATTTAAATCCCAGTTATAGTCTAAAAATTTAACTTTCATGTCATCATTTTTAAGTGCTTTTTGCTGAGCGGGTATCAGTTTAAGAGCATCGCTGTATTGCAAGAAAAACTGCTGTAGCGTGTTTGTACCTCTAAAACCTTTTTCAAAGTCATCGCCGTACCACTTAAATATTGAAGACACGCTTAGCGTATTTTCTTGAGCCATATTGCGTGTCATATCTGATAAAAAGCGGACTGTTTGCTCTTGCAATTGGCTTTCTAAATCAGTGGCTGTATACGCTTCTTCTCGAAGCGCTGGGCAACCAATACTCGCGCAATTTACTGCAAAGTGAATGCGTGGGTCGTTGTATTTACCGCTGCCACGTATTAAACCATGCTCTATACCATCAAGGCTGCGAGTTTTGCCAAGTAATGGCACAAACTCTTTACTCCATGGTGAGCTAAAAAAGCTTCCTAAGTCTTTAATTGACTTGAGATCAGGGTACTTAGTTAAAATAAGCTCAACAGTCCACGCATTATAAGCATTGATTAAAAAAGCGAGTTGCTTAGGCTTTTCCCATGCGTCAAATTCGCTTTGCGTTACAGCCGTTAACGAATCTAAATACGTTTTTAGCTGGGCATGCTCACGTTTTATGGCAGTGTAATCAACCTCAGTACTGTGATTATGGTTAATAGCGACAACATGCTTATTTAACAATGTATTCCAGCTATCGTGCATGTTTTGGGCTTGGGCTGAAAATGACGTTGCAAACGATGTTACAACTAAAGCCGAACCAAGTAGCAATGCTTTTAGAGGTGTTTTAAACATAATTAACCTCGACGCCAAGTGTGGTATTTTTCAAGCAAGTTAAGCACTTTTTCAGGTGCATGAGCGCGTTTCCACTCACCTGCTGCGTATTTATTACCTTCAGCCCAAGTAGGGTAGCTGTGTATAGTACCCAATATTTTATTAAGACCTAAGCCGTGTTTCATTGCCAGTACAAACTCAGCAATTAAATCGCCAGCGTGTTCAGATACCACGGTAACGCCCAATATTTTGTCTTTGCCTTTGGGTGTAATCACTTTAATAAAGCCTTTTGTAGCGCTGTCGGTAATTGCACGGTCTAGCTCTTCAAATTCAAAGCGAGTAATTTCGTAGTCTATGCCTTTGTCTTTTGCGTCTTGCTCGTTTAAGCCAACACGTGCAACTTCTGGGTCAATAAACGTAGTCCACGGAATAACACGGTAATCTACTTTAAACTTTTTAAGGTGACCAAATAAGCCATTTACCGCTGCGTACCAACCTTGATGGGCTGCCACATGTGTAAACTGGTATGGACCTACAATATCGCCTGCTGCAAAAATATTTGGGTACAGTGTTTCTAGGTATTCGTTAGTTACTACTGTGCGGTTTGTTTCAATGCCTAGCTCTTCAAGACCGTAACCTTTTAGGCGCGCACTTCGACCAACAGCACATAATAGCTCGTCATATTCAATATCTATTTCTTTGTCGTTATGTTTAACAACAATATATTTTTTACCATCGCGCGTTTCACAGCGAAGTGCTTGGTGCGATGTTAAAATATTAACGCCACTTTCGGTTAACGCTTCGTGAGCAAAAGTAGACACTTCAAGGTCTTCTTTGATCATGATGCGTTCGCTCATTTCAATTTGCGTAACACTTGAACCTAAACGTGCAAAGCTTTGTGCTAATTCGCTACCAATTGGACCACCGCCTAGTACTACAAGTTTTTTAGGTGCCTCATCTAATTCTGCAAATTTATTCCACAATGTATCGCTTGTTACATAGCCAGTTTCTTCAATACCAGGTAGTGGCGGTACAAATGGGCGTGCGCCAGTGGCAATTACAATGGTGCGCGCCGTGAGTGTTTGCGTGCCACCGTCGTTAAGTTTAATTTCTACAGTCCACGGGTCTATTAATTTACCGTAACCTTTTACTACATCTACGCCTAAGTCGGTGTAGCGCTCAACACTGTCGTGTGGTGCTACATCTGCAATTACTTTGTGTACACGTGCCATTACTTTTTTGAACGAAAACTGCGGTGTCGCATTTTCTAGGCCGTAGTTTTCACCATGGCGAATTTGTTCTGCAATTTTAGCGCTTTTAATGACTGCTTTACTTGGAACACAACCATAGTTTAAACAGTCGCCGCCCATTTCGCCCGCTTCAATAAGGGTTACTTTTGCTTTAACAGCAGCAGCAATATAACTTGTTACCAAACCACCTGCGCCTGCACCAATAACAATCATGTTACGGTCGAATTTTTTAGGCTTAGTGTAGTTTTTGTATACGCGACGTTTTTTAAACACGTTTAAGATTCCTTTTGCAATGAATGGGAATATACCCAATAAAGCGAATGATAAGATTAAGTTGAATGATAAAATTCCAGATAAGCTCTCTATTTGCGCCAGTTGTGTACCTGCGTTAACAAATACAAATGTACCGGCGAGCATACCTGCTTGGCTTACCCAGTAATAAGTCCATGACTTTATTGAAGTAACACCCATTAGTAAGTTGATTAAAAAGAACGGAAACACCGGCACTAAACGAAGAGTAAATAAGTAAAATCCACCTTCTTTTTCAACGCCTGCATCAATTGCGGCTAAGCGCTCAGGAAAACGTTGTTTAATAGTGTCGCGTAGTAAGTAACGCGATACTAAAAAGGCAAGTGTTGCGCCAATAGTTGAGGCAAAAGATGCAACCAATAAGCCTTCAACTAAGCCAAATAATGCACCTGCTGCAAGTGTCAAAATAGCCGCGCCCGGTAAAGAGAGAGCAGTTACTACTACGTATAGTAAAAAGAACCCACCAATAACTAGTAATGGTGACTGCTCTTTGTATTGGTTAAACTGATCCATCGATCCTTTTAAGCCATCAAGCGTAAGTAGTTGGTGTAAGTCAAAATGAAAGAACAGGCCGACGGCGGCCGCTGCAATCAATAATAGAAATATTTTTTTAATCATGTTCTCTCTCTTTCAAACTTGTCTTTAAAAATTATGGGTAAGCGTAAGCTTGGCGTTAATTGGCAACTCAGGAAAAGCTAAAGTTGCACCAAAGTAACCGCCTTCAAATACTGGGCGCCAGTTTTTTTGATTCGTTACGTTGTTCACATCTAATCGTAACTTGGTACTAGGCGTAAAAGCATAGCTAGTATTTACGTTTAGTGTGTACTGATCACGAATTTTTACTGACGCCAAAAAGTCTAATGGGTAACTCTTTGTATATAGACCTGAAAAACCCGTTTGCCATTTCGAATTAATTGAATAATTTCCGTTAAAGCTGAACGATTGCTCAGGGATACCCTGTACACGGGTGTTTGAAGGTGCAAAAGCGGTAAAGCTAGGTGCGCCAACACTGGTACCTTCAATAATATCTGGACGTGAGTTGTCAAATGCATCGGCTACTTGAGCTGAATCTTGGCTACTTGCAGAATTATCGTAGCGAGCATCAATATAGCTGTAGCCAGCACTTAGCCAATAAGGGTAAGCATCATAAAATACTTGGCTTTCAAAGCCGGTAGTACGAATGCCGGTATTGCTACCATCGCGATTACGTAAACTACGACGTTGGCTGAATACTGCTCCATCGGCGTACCAATCGCTGTCGGTTGGTGCGTATTTTAAACCAAATTCAACTAAGGTATTTTCGGTTGAAAAGTTTTGCGCGCTAATCGTGTTGTCGCTACCAAGAGACGTGCCGCCAGCCATGCTATTTGATGTGGCTTCGTTGTAACTTGCTGCGCCATAAGTGGTGTAATCACCGTTTAATCGGTAGTTAAAGCTTATTTGCCCAGAATGTAGCTTATCGTTAATGCTATCGCGAGCTGCAATTTCACCCTCTGGTGCTATTGGGTCGTGCGCGTCTACATCATAAAAATCAATGCGGTAGCCAACACTTGTATGAAACTTATCTGTCCAATCTGAATCTTGCTGAATAGCAAAACCTGTTTGCCATGAACGCGAATCAGTAGTGTCTGATAAGTTAAAGTCGCCACTGCCGTCATTATTAATATCATATTGACCACCAGGGGATACAAATACACCTGGGCTAATTTCAATTAAACGCGCTTGTTGTACATCAGTTAAAGGAATGCGGCGGTTTGAAAGTGGGCCAGTTAAATCAATAGGTAAATCGGCTTCTGTTGTAAATTGGCTGTAGCCTAATACGCGGTTATAACGCACATCAAATGCAAAAATTGTTTGCTGGTCGCTATTCCAAAGATAGGTAAGCTCGGTACGGTTTTGCGCGGTGTCGGCACCATCTATAATTTCAACAAAGCTATTTTGTGCAATTTCTTCACGTTGTAAGTGCTGAAAATACGTAATGTTTTTTATTGATGCATTGTTTGAAAGTTCACGCTTATAAATGCTGTGTAGTAAATAAGTAGTGGCTTCGTTTTGATTATCAGGGTCGGTAAGCACTGTACTGCGATCTATTTTTACTTGCCCAGTTGGTGAGATTATTGAACCTGCTGCCGGTACAGTACTGCCGTTTGCTTGCACGCCTTGGCCGGTAATATAAAGGCCATTATCTATTAGCGCTTGAGTAGGGCGGTTAATACCTGCGTTATCGGTAAATTCAACTTGGTATAACTCAAAGTTAATATCCCAGCTGCTCTTGTCATCGGGTAATACGCGTAATGATGCAAATAAGCTGTCGCTCTTTGTGCCCGAAAAGTCGTAGTAGCTGCCGTTATCTATGTGTTCAGCGCTTACTCTAAAACCTACTTTATCTTTTACAATGGGTGCACTGTAATCCACTAAAACACTGTACTGATCCCATCGACCTGCAGATACCGTTGCTTTGCCTTTACTTTCGTCAGTTGATGCTTTTTTAGAATGTAAGTTTACAAAACCACCGTTGCGTTGGCTTGAGCCAAATAATACCGGCGGCGCGCCTTTTACCACATCTATCTGTTCTATAGAGTTGAACGATAAGGGCACACCAAAGCCGTTATTACCGGCTTGGCGGCGTGTGCCATCTTGAAAAAGCTCACCTAATTGCCCACGAATAGTAGGTAAACTAGGTGCGCCAAAACCACTGGCTGAATATGTATTAGGGCTTACTGCGAGCACGTCTTGTAAAGTCGTAATATTGAGTTGCTCTATTAACTCGCTTGAAATTGGTGTGACTGAGCGGGCTATATCTTGTAGGGCTAAGTTGTCGCCAAAAGGGCCGTCTACAGTGGCGTTTTTAACCGAAAGACCTTGAGATTTAATAACTTGGCCTGCCACCTCAATGCGTTCTATTGCGCCATCTTTTGTTGTTTTTGATTCTTCGGCTGCAAAAGCATTCAGTGGTGTATTTAATATGGTGGCTAGGGAAAGTGCTAAATATGCGTGTTTCAAACGTTTTCTCTCTACGGTTAAAATGTTGTTGGCGATAAAGACCGAAAGGATTAAAAATAAATTTCAGTAAAATTTCGATTCTTTTTGTTTTTTAGAACATAACAAAACAGATGTATTATAAAGGTGGTAATTAAGTACTATAGTTTTATCAGTCGATAAAATATCAATAGAGCGATTGTATTAGAGTGAATGTAAATATTTGCTTTTAATGGGCTTTTTTAATTATAGACTACTTTTCACCTGCTAACATTTTAAAGTTGTTAACTTTTACGCAGCATTTTTTAATTCCTAAAATAAGCTTCACTTTTATTACTACAAAGCTTAATTACTTTTTTAGTTAAAATAATTAAATTTTTTTGAAATAAAAAATAACTTATACGGTCTAGGTTACTTCAACGTTTATTAATATTCATTTAAGGAAATTTTATGACAGGTTCAATGAGTTCTGATGTGCAAAACCGTTTGCAATGGTCACTTTTATCTTTGCGTTTAGGCGTATTTATTGTAATGGTTATGTGGACGTTCGATAAATTCGTAAACCCTGGTCATAGCGCACGTATTTTTGAACATTTTTACGGTATTAGTGGCTCATCTGACATAGTTGCTTATGTTATCGGTGCTCTACAACTTGTATTAGTATTGGCATTTTTAGCGGGTATTAAAAAGCGCATAACTTACGGTATCATTTTTGTAATGCATGGCTTATCTACGCTTTCTTCGTACAACCAGTATATAGATGGCTTTAACAACTTATTATTTTTCACTGCATGGCCAATGTGGGCTGCGTGTTTTGCACTTTACTTATTACGCGACCAAGACGTAAAATTTACTGTAAAGTAATAAAACAATAGCTATACCCTTAAGGTTGTAGCTAAAAATACATTGGGCTGAGTTATTTACTATTTCAGCCCAATGTATAGCCTTTAAGTACTTCTTTTAATAATCCAATCTCTTTGTCATCTTCTAAAAATAATCCTTTTTATATTATTTCATCTTAAATATTGCGTTAGATCAAAGTTAATATATTTGTAAGAACAATATCGACAGCTTTAGTTTATGTTAGCTATACGGTTAGTAGGTTTTAATTACCTCAAGTTATTCAACTCAATGTTGTATAGAAGGCTCGTATGGGAAAGGTCAAAATTTCGTCAGTGCATCAGTCATCAAATCGTTCAGTAAACAAGTCTTCACATAATCAAAATTGCGATGAATGGAGCAAGCTCGATTTAGCACAATTACAAGCAAAGCTAAAAACATCATCCGACGGGTTAAGCCAAACTGATGCCACACAAAGATTGGCACAATATGGACCTAACGAACTAGTTGAAGAAAAAACAAACCTACTACTCAAATTTTTATCTTACTTTTGGGGACCAATACCGTGGATGATCGAGGCTGCTATTATTTTATCGGCGCTTGCTAAGCACTGGGCTGATTTTTTTATTATTCTTGTATTATTGTTGTCCAACGTATTGGTTGGCTTTTGGGAAGAGCATCAAGCGGGTAATGCAATTGCCGCATTAAAAGCAAAATTAGCCAACAAAGCACGCGTTCGCCGCGATACTCAATGGCAAAATTTAAATGCCAGCGAGCTTGTACCAGGTGATGTTATTAGAATGCGGATGGGCGATATAGTGCCTGCAGATGCGCGTTTGCTCGATGGTGATTCAGTAGAAGTAGATCAATCATCACTTACGGGTGAGTCGTTACCGGTTGTAAAGTCGGCGGGTGAAACTGTTTATTCGGGCTCTATTATTCGCCAAGGTGAAATAGAGGCAATAGTATACGCAACCGGCGCTAATACCTTTTTTGGTAAAACAGCACAGTTAGTGCAAGGGGAGCGAACCGCAAGTCATTTTCAGCGTGCAGTGCTTAAAATTGGTAATTATTTAATAATGCTTGCTGCGGCTTTAGTACTGCTTATAGTTATTGTTGCTTTGTTTCGCGATGATCCAATGATCACCACATTGCAGTTTGCACTGGTATTAACTGTTGCTGCAATACCAGTTGCAATGCCAACAGTGCTATCAGTTACTATGGCTGTAGGCGCTCGTTTATTGGCTAAAAAGCAAGTGGTTGTAACGCGTTTAGCTGCAATTGAAGAGCTAGCAGGTGTTGATATTTTGTGTTCCGATAAAACCGGCACATTGACACAAAACCTATTAACGTTAGGTGACCCGTTTTATATCGAAAACTCAATAAATAAAGGCTCTGCTGAGCAAGTTATATTGTACGCGGCATTAGCATCTCGCTCAGAAAATAACGATCCGATTGACTTAGCAGTATTACAAAGTGTAAAAGCTGAGCAGCATCTAGATTCTTATCATATAGAGCATTTTCAGCCATTTGATCCTGTGAGCAAACGTACTGAAGCATTAATTAAAAATGCTGATGGCAAAACGTTTAAAGTGACCAAAGGTGCACCGCAGGTTATTTTAGCTTTATCGGCTAATATTGAGGCAGTTAAAACTCAAGTTGAGGCATCGATAGATGAATTTGCAGCGCGTGGGTTTCGCTCTTTAGCGGTTGCTAAAACAGACGAGCAAGGTAAATGGCAATTTATAGGTGTATTGCCGCTTTTTGATCCACCGCGTGAAGAAGCAATACAAACCATTGCCGATGCAAAAGAAATGGGTATGAGCGTTAAAATGGTCACGGGCGATCAAGTGGCCATTGCGCGCGAAACTGCAAGTAAACTGGGTTTAGGGACAAACATTCTTGATGCTAGTGGATTTGGTGCAACTGAGCATCATCAAGCCACACAGTTAGATGACTCAATCGAGAGCGCTGACGGATTCGCACAAGTATTTCCTGAGCATAAATACCATATTATTGATGTGCTTCAGCATAGAGGGCACATTGTTGGTATGACAGGAGATGGCGTAAATGATGCGCCAGCACTTAAAAAAGCTGACTGTGGCATTGCTGTATCGGGCGCTACAGATGCAGCGCGGTCAGCAGCATCAATCGTGTTAATGACCGATGGCTTGTCGGTTATTATTGATGCAGTTAAAGAAAGCCGAAAAATATTTCAACGCATGAACAGTTACGCTATTTACAGGGTTGCTGAAACACTGCGCGTATTACTTTTTATGACAATGGCGATATTAATTTTTAACTTTTATCCGTTAACAGCAGTCATGATTGTGATGCTTGCTTTACTTAACGATGCCGCCATTTTGTCTATTGCATACGACAATGTGCATTATCAAAATAAGCCCGAAACATGGAATATGCGGCTCGTTTTAGGTATTGCATCTGTGCTGGGAATTGTAGGGCCAATTGCAGCCTTTGGTTTATTTTACTTAGGAGATAAAGTATTTGAACTCGACCGTCCTCATCTTCAAACATTAATGTACTTATTACTTTCTGTAGCAGGGCATTTGACTATATTTTTAGCGCGTACCCGAGGTCCATTTTGGTCTATTAAACCGTCTGCTATATTAATGGTCGCCGTATTTGGCACGCAAGTTATAGCAACACTTATTGCTGTTTATGGGGTGTTTATGACCCCACTAGGATGGGGATGGGCACTTGCTGTGTGGGCATATGCTTTGGTGTGGTTTTTTATTAACGATGGTTTAAAGCTAGTGGCGTATCGAATTTTTGATCCGACAGAAGCACCCTTACTAGAGAAGAGTTAGCACATAGGCTTAAAAAATGGTTATAAGCCAAGTGGCCTATAACCAATAGTACACAAGGGAGTGTATATAAGGTGGTTCAATTATTTGTGAGTAAAGTTACTCACAAATAAAAAGTATTAGTGCATTGCATCATTATACTGCTTTGCCAAGCTTTGTTTTTGCCCTTCGGTTAGTGCTTTACCCGCTAATTGAAATACTTCGTGTTCTTCTTCGCTTAAATGATGATGTACTAAATGATGCAGTTTTTTAGCTGCAACTAACCATGCAGACGAGCTCATTTCGGTATCTTCAAGTTGTTCAATTAATTCATCAATTTCGTGATGTTCAGCTACGCTGTGGCGCGCTTTTTCATGAGTTAAGTCATCAAACATAAGTGGATTGTAAAAGTAACGTTCTTCAAATTTTGCGTGTTGTTCTAATTCTGTTTTTAGCTCGTCCATTAGCGTGTGGCGCTGCTCTGTGTCGCCGTGCGTTTGAATAAGCGCATCTACTAATTCTCGTTGTTTGTCATGGTCATGACGTAGTGCTTCAAAAATATTCATAACTAGTCCTTTTACAATTTATTTGCTTATATCACTAAAACTAGCAAACTAAATGCCAAATATTAAGTTGATGTATTTTATTGCTTTTATTTTGATTTTTTATTTCTAGGCTGCTATCACTGTAAATTTTACAGTGATATGAATGCAATAATTTCAGGCTTTTACGTAGTTCAATTATAAAAGGAGTATAAATTCCTACAGAACCTTACAAATATTTACTGGTTGTTTATTTTATTGCAGTGATAAAGTAGCAACATTATTTAGGTACAATCTATATGTATTACTCCCACATATAATATCAATCGGTATAAATGCAGGTAGCACGTTAACTTAATAGGATAGTTTAAGGATGAACATAAAAAGCCCCATCGCCGCATTATTGCTGTGCGCTTTACTAAGTGCCTGTAGTACAGCCCCACGTTCTGACCCTAACTTATGCATTGAAGAGGCTGAAACGGTTGATCGAAATGGCGCTCAAACAAGCTCAGAAGTTTATAATCAATGCATTAGCGCACAAATTAAAAAGGATGAAAAAAATGACACTTTTTTTGATATTATCGGTACGTTCTTTTTTGAATTTTTTGTAATGGTGGTAGAAAGTAAATAGGCTAACTTACAGCTGTAATTTAAATTAAATAAGTTGCGTAAAAATAGGATTAGTTATGAAACAATTATTGATAGCAATTCCACTTTTTTTATTACTAAGCGCTTGTGCGGCGCAGCCTTACGCAGGCTCGGCAAAATGTATGGAACAAGCAGATATTGCATACGAAACCGATACACGTAAAAATGAGACATTAGATAATGAATGCAAAGCTGCAAAAGTAAATACGCCTAATAAAGAGCTTGAGAATCATGGCTTGGTTGATAGAAGCCTTTTGCAGCTAATCGTTAGCGTTTTAAATGGCGTATTTCAGTAATACAGCATTAATATGATTAAAGGTATGTATGAGGGAAGAACTAAGAGCAAAAATAATTACCGTGTGCGATAAAAAAATAGCAGCTAAAGGCGAAAATGTAGGGCTTTCTTTTTATGCATTTTTTGCCAATAAAAACGACGACCCAGAGCTACTTATGGAGGCCGCTACTTGGTGGATACACACCCATAAATTAGATCATTTTGTAAAAGCACATAAAATTAAACAGATGGTTTTAGACGGACTTTAGTCAAGTAAATGAGCCAATACTTTTAGCTGTGCTTATTTAATCAACAACGACTTGGTTTCTTCCGTTTTCTTTTGCTTTATAAAGTAATTTATCTGCATGTTTAATAAGAACATCTAGTGTGCTTTTTAAAGGGCCACTTACAGAGGCCCCTGCACTAAAGGTGATTTTTGTATCACTAGGAAGGTCTTCTATATTACTGCAATGCTCGGCGAAGCTAATGGCGAGTCGGTTAAATATATCGCGAATTATTCGTTCATCAACCGTATTTAGTGCAAATAACCATTCTTCGCCGCCGTAACGACCAAACTGATGATCATTACATAGTGTTTCTTTTGCAGCTTTTGCAAAGGCAATAAGAAC
The DNA here is from genome assembly GCF_015864395.1 of Pseudoalteromonas sp. SWYJZ12. Classification (NCBI taxonomy): domain Bacteria; kingdom Pseudomonadati; phylum Pseudomonadota; class Gammaproteobacteria; order Alteromonadales; family Pseudoalteromonadaceae; genus Pseudoalteromonas; species Pseudoalteromonas sp. SWYJZ12. Next base: position 33,262 of record NZ_JADYXH010000008.1, on the reverse strand, counting down.
TAAATCTCCAACATCGTGACCAAAATGGTCGTTAACTTTTTTAAAATAGTCTAAGTCAACAATTGCTATCGTCATTTTACCTTCATCAAGCTTTGCTTCTGCTGCGCGCATTATTCCTCTGCGATTAGAGCAATTTGTTAGATAATCTGTTAATGAAATATCGTGATATTTTTGACGTTGTCGAGCTTGCCGATAAAATAAAAATAATGAAGCAATCACTAAAATAAAAGCAATAGCAGCGCTGAGTCGCCAAATTATTTTTTGTTGGTACTCTTCTTTAGCTTGTAGTTCACTAATGTCTTTTTCGTACTCTAGTTGCTGTATTTTTTCTTCTTTTTCTTTTACTTCAAACTGCACCTGTAGTGTTTTTATATTATTTTCACTGGTAGCTTCGTAGTGTTTTTTTGTATAAAGGAGCTTTTGTTCAATTGCTTCAAAAGCCTCGTCAGTGTAGTTAAGGCGTCGCTTTAGCTCATAGCGTTTACCTAAAAAATCGGCTTTATAAATACTGCGGCTGAATTTATCTAATTTTAAAAACACCTCATCGTTTGCTTCATTTGCTCTCTCGAGTAAATCTAGTTTTATATATATGTCAGCTAACAAAATGAGCGATGCGAGTTGCATGTCGTGAACACCTGCAGAACGAGCAAGCTCAATGTTTTCTTTAGTTAGAGTTAAAGCTTTATCGTAATTTGCTTGTAAGTACTCAATACTGGCAATTGAGTACTGAGCAAAGGTTAAGCCTTTTTGCATATTAACTTTTTTGAAATAGAGCAATGCTTTGTCTAGGTATATTAAGGCATCTTTAGGTTTTTTTATCTCGAGCAATACATTGCCTAAGCTCCAATATGCTTTTGAGGTAAAAAGCCCATCTTGTGTTTGCTCATATGCAGCAACCGCTTTTTTTGCATAATATACGGCTTTGTCTTTTTCGTTTAGATAATTGTATGCATCGGCTATTTTTCTAAAAAAGTATCCTTGAGATGCTGAATCATCATCTTTTAATGCTAATTCTAACCCCTCTAGTGCAACATTTAGGGTCTTTTTCAATGCATCTGTATCGGTGTAATAGTAAGCAAGTGCTCGTAAAATAATGATTTTTTCTTTAGTTGAATGCTGTTGCAAGCTCTCTTCTAATTTTGTGGCTAGCGTGTGTGCTGGAGCTGGGTTTGGCTCTCTCGCTAGAGACTTGAGTTGTGATTCGAGAAATAATAAATATACACTTTTTTGATTTGGTAACTCTTTGTTCTTTAAGTAATAGGATAAGTGTGTGTTTAACGCTTCGTATTTTTCTTGTCTAAAAAGTAACTCCGCATACAAAGCGGCCGCTTCTAGATGAAGGTTTTCCCAATTTTGCTCTTTGCTTATTTTAAACGCTTGAGTGAGTTTGTCTTCATTTTGAAGATAGTCTAATTCATTCAGTTTTATGTTGTTGATCAGGACTTGAGTCGTGTCAAAGTCTAGCGCATGTAAAGTTGCACTTAATGAGTCGCCGTTAGCTGAGGCAAGCTTACTTAAAAGTAAAAATAAAAGGAGAACAATATACTTTGCCCATAAAGTATTACCCAAAACCTTTATTTGTGTATTGTTAGTCATGTTAATCCTTTGCTGACTTATTTTTATTATTGAAATACTTATTCACATTGCTTAATAAACTTGGGTTTGAACAGTTTTTTATACTTCTCATTGAAAAAACAAGACCACAAACGATATCAATTAAATTAATAAAAACCAACACATTGAATAATATAGTCGTTGTAGCTATGTGTTTTTATTAAAAATCTGCAGCTACTTCAAACTCTAATCGTTTAAGTGTAATTGGGTGAGTAAATGCTAAGTATTCTGCGTGTAAATGTAATCTATCGGCTTTTTGTCCGTAATGTGTGTCGCCTATAATTGGCATGTTTAAACCTAAACTGTGTGCGCAATGCACTCTTAATTGATGAGTTCGCCCTGTTTTAGGGTATAACTGTAATCGGGTAATGTTGTTGTTACGCTCTAAAACCTGCCAGGTAGTAAGCGACGGCTTACCATGTTTGTAACACACCATTTGGCGCGGTTTATCATCAAAGTCGAGCATTAATGGTAAATCAATTACTCCGCTATCCTCAGCTACGTTACCATTAACTAACGCGACATAACGTTTATCTATGGTGCGTTCAATAAACTGCTTTTGCAGTGCTTTGTGCACGCGTTTATTAAGTGCGATCATCAATAACCCTGAGGTCGACATATCTAACCTGTGCACAATTAGCGGGCCTGAAGCCTCTGGAAACTGCGTTTTGATTCGCATATAAACTGAGTCATCAATATTAACGCCAGGCACAGATAAAAACTCAGCGGGCTTATTTACCACAAGTAAGTCGTCATCTTTGTAAACAATACTTAAATCTTTACCCTGAGCTGGGTTGATAAGTAGCGGGTTATCTTCAACGTTTAAGCCCTTTAGCATGTGCCCAAGTATTGGTTGGCATTTACTGTAACAAGAAGGGTAGTAGTTTTTATGCTGCCTAATTGCTGATTTAGGTGCTGCTCCCCACCAAAACTCTGCCATAGCAAGTGGTTTTAAACCATGCTTATAGGCGTATTGTAATAATTTAGGCGCTGCACAATCGCCAGCACCCGAAGGAGGAGTGTGCTCAGGTAATGCTGCAAAAATAGCATTTAAGTCTGTAGTTTCACCATTTGCATTTAAAAATTGGTACTGCGCAAATAACTTTTTTTGTAAGCTTTTAGAAAGCGTTTTACGGCGCTTTTTTAAATGAGCAATTTCATCAGAAATATTGATGTGTGTTTGCTGCAGTGACTCGATTATATTTTGCCAATAGGCTTTAAGTGCCAGCAGTTGCTTTTTTTCTACGATACTTTGCCCTGCAAGCTTATTTTTTAACTGCTCAAAATCACTTTCGCTAAGCTCTAATTCGCCTTCGGTACGTTGTATTTTACGTTGCTGGCGACCGGCTTGCATTACTGCCTGTTGGGCTAATAGTGCTTGCTGGTAGCTTTGTGTTGCATCATCAAGTTTGCTATTAACTTCATGCAGTTGTTCACTATTTTCTAACTGCTCAATTTGAGCATTAATATCGTTAATTATTTTACTTTGAGTCAAATAGCTATCGTCTTGCAGCTGCATGCTAGAAACAGGCGGCACAAAGCTAATATTACCTTTATCACCTTCAATTTGCCCCGAATAAGCACTTAAAAAGCCTAATTGTTGCTTAGCATTTTGCACCACTAAAACCCCAAACATTTTACCTGCATTTTCTGCTTTTAAATGCGTTAACGTTTCAAGCTGTTGCTGTAATTGTTTTGTGGCTGCTACAGCTAAAGGTTGCGGCTCGTAATAAAAAGGGAAAGTAAACTTTTCAGGAAGCGCGAGAGAATCAATATTTTGAGAAAATAATGTAAAGCACGAAGCAGAATTTGACATAGAAGTAAGAGAAAAGCATTCAGTAAAATAATTGAGCGCATAATAACATATTCATAGTTAAGCCACTAAAAATCTCGCACCCGCATATTCATAAACACTTTAAAGCGGACATTCATGTTTTATGTATCAGTATGGGGGCGCAGCAAACCTAGGAGTATAGTTTGTTAGTAAAGTCTCAGTAGTAATATATCTATCATTATCAGAATACCTAAGCTTATCGATTCTCAATAATTGAGCGCATTTCGAAACGATGACTTACTTGATAGAGCAGAGGCGAAAAATCAATTTACAGAATAACTGAATATTTAGGAGTTCTATATTATGAGTCAAAATATCGCAAGTTTTATCACTAAAACCCTCGAACAAGCTGGCGTAAAACGTATTTGGGGAGTAACTGGCGATTCACTTAACGGCATTAGTGAAAGCCTGCGAAAAATGGGAACAATTGAATGGCTAGGAACGCGACATGAAGAAGTTGCCGCATTTGCGGCCGGTGGCGAAGCGCATTTATCAGGCGAGCTTGCAGTGTGCGCGGGTTCTTGCGGCCCAGGTAATCTTCATTTAATTAACGGCTTATTTGATTGTCAGCGCAATAATGTACCGGTATTAGCTATTGCCGCACACATTCCTTCATCTGAAATTGGCAGTAGTTATTTTCAAGAAACCCATCCGCAAGAATTATTTAAAGAATGCAGTGTATATTGTGAAATGGTTTCGAGCCCTGAGCAAATGCCGTACCTGTTAGAAACCGCAATGCGACAAGCAATATTAAATAAAGGCGTGAGTGTACTTGTGCTACCTGGCGACATTGCATTAAAAGATATGCCTAAAGCTATCAAGCCAAAATGGAACGTGCCAAAACCAGCAACTTATACCCCCGCTTTATCTGATATTGAAGCAATGGCGACTCATCTTAATAAAAGTAAAAAAGTAACCTTATTGTGTGGTGCTGGTTGTAAGGATGCCCACGACGAAATTGTTGCGCTAGCCGAAAAATTACAAGCACCGATAGTGCATGCCATGCGCGGTAAAGAATTTATTGAGTACGATAACCCTTACGATGTTGGTATGACTGGGTTTATTGGCTTTGCGTCGGGCTATCATGCAATGCAAGAAGCCGATACGTTACTTATGATTGGTACTAGTTTTCCTTATCGTGCTTTTTATCCTGAAAATACCACCATATTGCAAATTGATAATCAGGCTGCGTCACTTGGGCGACACGTGCAAATTGACTGTGGCGTGTTAGGGGATACTAAAAATTCAGTGACCACATTGCTTGATTATATTAAAGGTGAACGGACAAGTTCGCACTTACAAAAATGTGTTAAAAATTACAAAGAGTCTCGACAAGATCTTGATGAACTAGCCAGTGGCAAAACCTCGCAAAATTTAATTCACCCGCAATACCTAACGCGTTTACTAAACGAGCAAGCGGCTGACGATGCTGTTTTTACTTGCGATGTAGGTACGCCAACAGTGTGGGCTGCGCGTTATTTATCAATGAATGGTAAGCGCCGCTTAATTGGATCGTTTAATCATGGCTCTATGGCAAATGCCATGTCGCAGGCAATGGGGGTTCAATCTGTAGATAGAGACCGCCAAGTCATTGCAATGTGTGGCGATGGTGGCTTTTCGATGTTAATGGGCGATTTAATCTCGCTTAAGCAGCTTAATTTACCAATAAAGATTGTTGTTTATAATAATCGCTCACTTAGTTTTGTGGCCATGGAAATGAAAGCCAGTGGGTTTTTATCAAGCGATACCGATTTAGAAAACCCAAGTTTTGCTAAAATTGCAGAGGCCTGTGGATTAAAAGGGATTCATGTGGACGACCCTGAAAAATTACCATCGGCAATGAACGAGATGATGAATCACTCAGGACCTGTTGTTTTAGAAGTCGATACTGCAAAACAAGAGCTTTCAATGCCACCGCAAATTAAATTAGAGCAAGCAAAAGGCTTTAGCGTTTACATGATGAAGGCGCTGATAAACGGCAAAGGAAACGAAATTATAGAGCTTGCCAAAACTAACTGGTCACGCTAAGTGAGTTACTTTTCTTAGAAATTGATAGCGCTCTAAAATTGCACGAGTGCTAATTAATAAAACCGTATAATTTTTTGAATATTGACCATGTAGAATGAATGCTCTACCATGTAGGTAGAGTGTTCGTTCTACATAGGTTTGATACTATGCTTAAACAAGAAATAGCAGGGGCTTTAGAAGTCGCCTTTAGTCAGTATGGCTTTGCTGAGCCAAGCGTCGCAAAATTGCAAAAGCTGAGTGGCGTTAGCCTTCGCACGCTTTACAAATATTACCCTTCAAAACAAGCTATGATCGTTGCTGCACTTGAGTATCGACATCAGCGCTATATCGCATTTTTACTCGAAAACGCTCCAGCTAAGGGAGCCGATTGCATAGTGCATATTTTTTCACGATTAAAGCATTGGATGGAGCAATTTGCCCCTAATGGCTGTTTGTCGATTAATGCGCTTAGTGCTTTTCCTGATGATTTAGAAGTTAGTAGCGCCGTGCAAAAACACAAAAATGAGGTGAGGCAACTGCTTGCACAGCAAAGTCTACAGCAGTCACTTGCCGATGTTTTATTTTTACTACACGAAGGCGTTTCGAGTGCATGGCCTGTAATGGGTGACATCGCCGTTATTTCTGCGCAGCAGAGCGCTTTATTACTAATGAAGGGGAAAAGCTAATGACTCATTTACCAAAAACTATGCAAGGTGTTCAGCTTACAGGGCATGGTGATTTTAGTATGCTTAAATACGCGGCTAACATAGCACTGCCAACACTTGGCGCAGACGATGTTTTAATTAAAGTTATGGCAGCGGGTGTTAATAATACCGATTTAAATACGCGTTTAGCTTGGTATTCTAAACAAGATGAAGGTAGTGAAGATGCAAGCTGGTCTGGTAATGCTCTGGTATTTCCACGTATTCAAGGTGCTGATGTGTGCGGTGTTATTGTTGCTGTTGGCAATAATGTAAAGCCAAATAGAATTGGCGAGCGTGTACTTATTGAGCCTTGTATTGTTAATGCTGCTGGTAAAGAGCTTGAAACACCGTGGTATTTTGGTTCTGAATGCGATGGTGGTTTTGCACAATATACCTCTGTTGATGCAAGTCATGCTTATAAAGTTAATAGTCATTATAGTGATGTGGAACTTGCGTCATTTCCTTGCTCGTACTCCACAGCCGAAAACATGCTTTATAGGTCTAACGCAAAACACGGCGAAACCGTTTTGATTACTGGTGCATCTGGTGGCGTAGGCTCAGCTGCTGTGCAACTAGCTAAAGCGCGTGGCGCATACGTTGTGGCTGTTACAAGTAAAAGTAAGGCGCAGCAATTAAAAGATTTAGGTGCAGATAACGTTATTTTTCGAGAAGACGATTTAGTCCAAGCATTAGGGAAAAACAGTATAGATGTCGTTGTTGATTTAGTTGCTGGTGAGCAATGGCCTAAATTATTAGACGTATTAAAACCTAAAGGGCGTTATGCGGTTTCGGGTGCAATTGGTGGCCCGTTAGTTGAGCTTGATATACGCACACTTTATTTAAAAGATTTAAGCTTTTTTGGCTGCACAGTGTTAGAGGCTGGGGTATTTGAAAACTTAATACGCTTTATTGAGCAAGAAAAGGTAAAGCCAATCGTGGCGCATACTTTTCCTCTTACACAAATAGTAAATGCACAGCAGGCCTTTAGTGAAAAACAACACGTGGGTAAGATTGTATTAACTATCCCTCATAGTGATTAAGTTTATTTTAAAAGCTCGCTATGCTGTAAAAACGCAGCGAGCTTTTGCCTCAAAGGGTGTTTTACAAACTCTTTTTAGGCGGAAGAGCTACGTTTGCAAATATTAGTCCTGCAACAAGCGACATAAATATTAAAAACGTTTGTTGGCCTATGTGCTCTGCATATACAAAGTCTTGGCCTTCAATGAGTGAGTTTAAGCCAATATACGTTTTGCTTCCTGGTACTAATACAATCAGGCCTTGCATGGCAACAATAGAGGCCGGCGCATTAGCAACGCGGTTAAACAAGTTACTAAATATACCCACCGATAAAGCACCTACAAACGTACCTAACGTGTAATCAAGGTACATAGCCGAGCCAATACTGGTGCCATACGCTATAAACCCTGATGCAATAGACCAAACCGCGTGCTTAAGTTTGGTTCTAAAAATAACGATTAAGCTGCTACAAAGTAAAAATATAGCCAGCCATGCGGTCCACTTTGGTAATGGCTCAGGTTGTACAAAGTCAGCTTGCCCAAAGAGTGCAAAGCCAATACCTATGCCAATAAAACCGCCAAAATACAGTTTAAATAGCAGCATAAACGAGTCCATGACTCGCGCAGTACCTGACACTAAATGCCGTGCTGCCAGCTCAGCTAAGCCAAGCGCAAGTGCTAAACCGGGTATAAACACAATAATGGCCGAAAGTACCACCAAGCGTATGTTTATTTCAGGTGTTATGTATACGCTTACTGCACAGGCAAGTATTGCTGATATTATGGCCACTAATGGCTCAAGCATATGAGCTACGCGTTTTGAGCGCCCAGACCAAAGTACAAACACATAAACCACTAAAGTAAGAAGCGATGACCAAATAACATCAGTCCAGCTAGTACCCATTAACATTGCAAACGCACCACCAGAAGTTGCAAACGCAACGCCCGTAACAAGTTTATTGTATGGGTTTGGCATTACAAAAATAGCGTCTAGTTGCGCATCAACTTCTTGTAAACTTAGCTTGTCGTCAAGCATTTGGTTTACAAGGTCGTCGGTGTCGGCAAGTGAGCCTAAATCGTGATCGCCAGGGTCTACACGTGCAACATGGGTATATTCGTCTTCGTGGCCATCGGTCCAAATAACAAACGTTACAGAGGTTGGCGACATAACAAACGACGATTTAAGTCCTAAGTATGTAGCCACTTCCATTAGGTGGGCTTCTAGGCGGTAAGCAGGCGTACCATACTTGTGAAGCATCTTACCCAATTTAACGATAAATTTGCGTTTTTCTGTAAAGGTTGCAGTTTTCAAATCTTTTTGGACCAAATATTGCGATAACTAAGCTAAAAATATAGACAATACAGCTAAAAATGCCCACGTTTGATGGGCGCGATTTTAAACACTAATTGGTGCGTGTCTAGTCATTTTTAATCTAATTTTTTATTTTTTTCGGCTATCCATTGCGACATGTATTGAGTGCTGCGCATTGTATGATGTTTGAGCATTTGGCCTGTGAAGTTTTTTTCGCGATGAGCGTTTAAATCACTACTTATTGAATCGACTTTTTTAATTAAAGCAGCGCTCAATTGTACTTTATTGTACAGCGTATTAAGGAGGGTGTTGCCATCTTGCTGCGCTTGCTCAAAGTCACTTTGATTGGTGTACATTTCAACAGCAGCATTGGCAAAGTCATCGGCGGTGTTGGCTATTTTACCCGGCCATGGTAAATCGTTATGCATGCCTTCTGCGCCAATATTTGTGGTAACGCTGGGTGTTTGCATAATCATGGCTTCAAGCAATTTACCTTTAATGCCTGCACCAAAACGCAGTGGTGCTAAACATACGCGTGCGCTTTGCATTACATCAAACGCATTATCGGCCCAGCCTTTTATTAAAAACCCTGTTTTAGGGTTATTTAGTGCCGTGGCTTTTGGTGGTGGGTAAGAGCCATAAATATGTAGTTCTGCTTCTGGGAGTTGCTTGCGAATAAGTGGCCATATTTTTTGTAGGTAAAGTACAGCATCCCAGTTTGGCGCGTGTCTAAAGTTACCTATGGTCATAAAGTGCTGGCGCTGCTCAAACGTTTTTGTACTTGTAGGTAGTGAGCTTAAATCAACCATAAACGGTAAATGGTGTAATAGGCCTGGCTCTATTTTAAATACGCTGTTTAGCAGGCTCATTTCATAACTTGAAATAATTAAGCTTAGGTCGCAGCGTAAAATAGCGGCAATTTCGCGTTTTGCTATGTCTGAGTGTAAATCGCTGGTTGTAAAATCACGCTCACCTTTAAATGCTTCGTGGCGAGCGTTACGCAGACATTGTAAATCTTCGGTATCGAGAATTTTAATGGCATTTGGGCAATGTTTATCGATGCGCCAGCCAAATTGTTCTTCCATCATAAAACGGTCAAACATGACTATATCTGGATTATAGGCTTTAACGTATTCGTCAAAGCTGTCGCAGTTTAGTGCAATGCTTTGACTGGTTATGCCGAAGTCGTCAAGGTTTACCATATGATCGGTGCGCTGCGCGGGCGTTGCAAATTCAACGTCCCAGTTTTGCGCTCTAAATGCATTTAATAACGACATCATGTGCGTTCCCGCAGCAGACGAATTTGGCTCTGGCCATACGTAGCCAATTACCAGCACTTTTTTCATTGGCTAGAATCTCTAATTTGTAAGTTTACATTTACCAGTGTTTTTACTGGCGGGGCTGTATTTTGTAGTAGCTCTTGCAGTATTAAAAGACACCGCTTGGCTATATCAGTTGTACTTATAGCCACAGTGGTTAAGTGATCATTTATAACCGCGCTATTAGGAATATGGTGGCAGCTCACCACTTTAATACAGTGATGTGTTAATGAGTTAATAGCAGCAATAACACCTTGAGCAATAATATCGTTTGCACACACCACTGCGTTTAATGTTGGGTTGTGTTTATATGCTTCTATAAATGCATTTTTAGCGCTAAGGGCTGTGTTTACTGCGCAGTGAATGGGTGCTAATGGTGTAATGCTGTGCTGCGCGCAAGCGGTATTAAAGCCACTTTGTAGTGCTTGTGAATCACTTAAAGTAAGTTCACTGCCTATAAATACAATGTTTGTCACGCCTTGTGAGAGCAGATGCATACTGGCTACGTGGCTGGCTTTTTTATAGTCGGGTAATACACAAGGAGCTGCGCTAAAGGGCACTTCACTCATTACGGTAATTACTTTGTGTTGCGCGCTGAGCGTATCAAGCCATTTGGGGCAAGTATTAGCAACGGGGCAAATAATAAATGCAGCAGCGTTGTATTCTTTTAAGTTTTTAACTGCGTTTGCTTGTAGTTCAAGACTATTATTACTGCTTACAATCATGGCTTGTAAGCCATTGTCGTTTAACAAAAGTTGTAGGCTGGTAGCAAGGTGTGCCATAGCTGGGTTAGTTAAATCGTTTATTACTATGGCCACTAAATTTGAGCGCTTTGAGCGCATAGCAGCGGCATCACGATTATAAACGTACCCTAGCTCATCAATCGCTTTGAGTATTTTTTGTTTACTTTTATTGCCCACTTTATCGCTTTGGGTAAGCACCAAGGATACGGTTGATTTTGATACACCAGCACGCTCTGCAACATCAAAAATAGTGACTGATTTGGCTTTGTTATGCATTGTATTTTAAGTACCGCAGTGGTGAATAAATAGCGCTGTAGTTTAGCTTAATCAGCACTATTAAGTCATCTTTTAGAGGTGTTTAACTTACCTTAATACTTTATGAACAAAGCAAAACGTGTTTATATACGCTTATAAGAGTAAAAAATAACAAAAGGATAAAAACATGAGCGCTTTTAGGCTGTTAGTTGCCTTTATTTGTTGTGCGGCATTGGTGCCAACAAGTTACGCCGAACAGGGTTATCAAACCCCATCACCTGAACTTGCAGCTTTGGTTGACGCTAAGTTAGCACCCACTAGTTACTTATCGAGCGATGGCCAGTGGCTAGCGCTTTTTGAACGCAAACGTGTAGTAACCCTTGATGAACTTGCAAAAGAAGAGCTTAAGCTTGCTGGTATTAAGCTAAACCCCGCTAATTTTTCGCGCTCTCGTGTGAGTGCCAAATTTAGTGCCGTGGAGCTAAAGCATGTTCAAAGCGGGTCGGTTATTAGCATTAACAACTTACCTAATGGCATTATCCGCTCACCTAAATGGTCATCTAATAGTCAATATTTAGCCTTTATTGTTGAGCAACCAACCCAAGCCAACTTATGGCTTTACAGCGTTGAAACTAAACAAGCAAAAGAGCTTTCAAGCGCTGCATTAAATTCGGTATTAACTGCCTCACCATATAAATGGCTGCCAGATAGCAGCGCCATTGTTGCAAATCTCGCTGTTAATTTTGGTAAGCCAAGGCTTGAAAATAACAGCCAAAATGTAGTGCCTGTTATTCAACAAAGTACTGGCGAAAAAGCGCCAGCACGTACTTACCAAAATTTATTAACCAGCCCGTTTGATGAAGCACAATTTAAGTTTTACGGCCAAGGGCAATTGGCTTACATAACGCTTGATGGCAATACTCAAGCAATAGGTAGCCCTTCTTTATTTAAATCGTTTTCGGTGTCACCTGATTCAACCAATATTTTAGTTGCCGGTATTAATGAGCCGTTTTCGTACCAAGTGCCTTACAGCCGATTTGCAAGCACATGGCAAATATGGGGCATGCGCGGCTATGCATTAGCAGAGCTGGCAAAACAGCCACTTGCCGATAATATTCCACAAGGTTACGACAGTGTACGCACTGGCCGCCGTGATTTTGAATGGCGAGCCGATCAAGGTGCAGAGGTTATTTGGGCCGAGGCGCAAGATGGCGGCGACATGAAAACCGACGTTGAGCATCATGATTATGTTTACAGCTTACGTGCACCATTTAAACGCGAGCCTAAATTATTTGCCAAAGTAGAACGCCGTTATGCGGGAATGGAGTGGGGCAACGAAAACGTAGCCATGCTGACAGATTGGCGCTTTAGCGATCGCCAAGTACGTACTTACATAGTGCAACCACGAAATGCCGACAGAAACCGCGTGCTATTTTCAGAACGTAGTTATAACGATGCGTATAAAGACCCTGGTAATGCAATTTACGAGCGCAACGATTTAGGCGCAAACGTAATTAAAATTGTAGGCGGGCGTTATATTTACTTGCGCGGTAATGGCGCTTCAGAGCAAGGTAATGTGCCATTTTTAGATAGGTACGATGTTAAAACAAATAGCAGCAAGCGTTTATGGCAATCAGAAGCGCCATACTACGAGCGTGTTCGCGCTCTGCTTGACGACGAAGGTGAGCGCTTTATTACTATTCGCGAATCTAAAACTGAGCAACCTAACTTTTTTATACGTGATTTAGATAACGACACGCTAACGCAATTAACGACATTTGAGCACCCGTACCCTGCATTTAAAGGCGTAACTAAAGAGCAATTACGTTATAAACGCGACGACGGTGTTGAGCTTTCGGGCACGCTTTATTTACCACCAGGGTACGATAAAACACAAGGGCCGTTACCGGTACTTATGTGGGCTTACCCACTTGAATACAAAGATAAAGCCGTAGCATCGCAAGTTCGCGAATCGCCTTATGCATTTACCTACATTGGTTATTGGGGGCCAATGCCTTACCTTGCTAAAGGGATTGCCGTGTTTGACGACCCTAAAATGCCAATTGTAGGTATTGATGGCAGCGAGCCAAACGATAACTTTAGAAAGCAGTTAGTATCAAGTGCGCAAGCAGCTGTTGATGTATTGGTTAAAAAAGGCATTGCCGATAAAAACAAGATAGCCATAGCAGGGCACTCATACGGTGCATTTATGGTTGCTAACTTATTGGCTCATAGCGATTTATTTAAAACAGGTATTGCCCGCAGTGGCGCGTATAACCGCACATTAACGCCGTTTGGTTTTCAAGGAGAAGAACGTGACTTTTGGCAAGCACAAAGTGTGTACGCTAATATGTCGCCGTTTTTTCACGCTGAAAAAATCAATGAGCCAATGCTAATGATCCACGGTCAAGAAGATCCTAATTCAGGAACATTCCCAATGCAAAGTGAGCGCATGTACGCAGCGCTAAAAGGTTTAGGTAAAGATGCTCGCTTAGTAATGCTCCCTTATGAAGCACATGGTTACCGTGCGCGTAAAAGCTTATTACATGTATTGTGGGAACAAGAACAGTGGTTAGATAAGTATTTGCTAAATGATACAGCAGAGCCAGTAGAGGTAATTACTGAACCCGTGGTAAGTACTGGGCAATAGTAATAAACATGAGTAAGCAACAGCGCGGCTACTTATAGCCGCGTTTTTGCTTTTAATATGAGAGTAAATTAATGATTGATGTAGCAGCACTTGCGGTTTTTATTCCTACGTTCTTTTTTGTGTCTATTACCCCAGGTATGTGTATGACCCTTGCCATGACACTCGGTATGAGCATTGGCGTGCGCCGCACATTATGGATGATGATAGGTGAGCTGTTAGGCGTAGCAACCGTTGCCATAGCTGCGGTATTAGGCGTTGCAAGCGTAATGCTAAATTACCCAGATGCGTTCGCTATTTTAAAGTGGGTAGGCGGTGCGTACTTAATTTATATTGGCGTTAACATGTGGCGAGCCAAAGGCAAAATGTCGGTTGATACCTCAAAACCAAGTGACGTAAGTAGGAAGTCGTTATTTACGCAAGGTTTTGTAACCGCAATTGCTAACCCTAAAGGGTGGGCGTTTATGATCTCGTTATTACCGCCGTTTATTAGTGTTGAGCATGCTGTAGCCCCTCAGCTTTTAGTATTGCTTGGCGTTATAATGACCACCGAGTTTTTAAGTATGTTAGCTTACGCAACAGGCGGTAAAAGCTTACGTTTATTTTTAAGCCGTGGTGATAATATTAAATGGATGAACCGTATTGCGGGCAGCTTAATGGCTGTAGTAGGCGTGTGGTTAGCATTGGGCTAATTCTCAAGGCTGATAACAAACTTATTTGAGTGATATCTGTACAGGTCAAGGTGTTTTTTTGACCTCAAATTAAGCAAATAGAGCTATTATACAAAAATGAGCCAAAAGTATTAACCTAAGCTGAATGCCTTACTGTGGTTACATTTGTTGCTTTTTTTTATGGATAATAAAATTTTCTTTATTTTTTTGTGTTGCATTTTTTTAAAAATTCGATGATTCTAGTTACATATTCAAGGAAGAATGAATTAAGTCAATAGCTTAGCTTTGTGCTTTCTTGCCTTTTTAACGTATAAGGAATTACCTCATGAAAAAAGCTATTCTATCTGCACTTATTTTTGCACCTCTTTTTGCTGGCTGTGTTTCAACAACCGACACTAATACTTCTGCTAATTTAGATCGTAATGCTGCTGTTTCTGACCTTACAACTCGTATGGATACTTTAGGCTATTTTCATCCGGTAACAATACAAGTTGGTATTGACGAATTTTTAAATATGTCTGCAATTATACTTGAACGTCAGCGCAAAGTTATGGGCGAATACCGCACTCAAACAGATAACTACCGTGATGTACAAGCCTTTTTATATGCCCATCAAAAATCAACACCTGAAGAACTTCAAGCAGCTATTGCTGAATTTGATGCCGGTGCAAAAAATAAAGATGAAGAAATTGGTCATAAAATCGCAGCTTATAACTTAGCAAATGAAGGCATTTATCAGCAAAATGTTGCACTTGCGACTGATTTAACTGTCGAAATTGCTAAGTCTGCTTATATTTTAAGTCAATATAGTACTGCAGTTGCTCAAGCGACCGCTATAAACGTAGGTGGTAAATACGTGACTAGTTGGTTATCTAGCGACGAAGAAAATACAGATTCTGCTAAAGAAGAAGATTCTAAAGATATAGGCACCGCGCTTATTAAAGCAAAAGATCAACTTGCGTTAGCACTTGAAGCAAACGACATTATAGAGCTTGAGCAAGCAACAATAACTGCTATAAATGAGCTACAACTTGAGCAAGAAGCGAAAGGCTAATGAAAACAAGCATTTTTGCTTTTTTAATAGCATGTGCTTTTAGTTGTTCTGCTCAAAATTGGCCTGATTGGGTAACCCAACCGCAAAAAAGTGATGAATATATTACTGCGGTTGGTATAGGTGAAAGTCGCTTAGCTGCAAAGCAAGCGGCTTTAGCCGATATTATCACTCAATTAAGTGTTGATATAAGTACGCAGCAACTACAAAAGCTAACAAAGCAAGATAACCAATCAAGCAACTATTTTGAACAAGCAACTACTTTAACTAGCTTACCGTTTACGTTGACTGGGCTAGAAGAGCTTAATGCGCTTGAGGAAAATAATTTATTTGCTTTAAAAATGGGTGTTAAAAAATCGGTTTTAGTGAAAAATCTTAAATCTGATTTATCAAAGTTATCTCGCATTTCTGCGCCAGAAAATAACAACGAACAACGCTTTATTTGGGCGCTTAAAAATAGTGGCGAACTTAATGTTGCGACAAAAAAATTAGCAGTATTAGAGCACCTTTCCGGGCCTAAGCTATTTATTCAATCGACTTTAAATAATTTATTAACTGAACAAGCAAAGGCATTAAATGCTGTTTCTTGCGATGTGATAGGCGCTAATAATATTAGCGAGATTAAATCTGCACTCAATAATGCACTCCCTCATAGCGGCGATACACGCTTATGGGTGCGCCCTCAAATACGCTGGCAGTATGCTAAATCTAATAATAAATACTCTGCTAAAGCTATTTTAACTCTAGCGCTTACGCGCAGTTCAACCCCTTTTAAAGTGTTATTGCAACAGGATCTTGTTGCGCAAGAAAGCGCTGCAACACAAGAAAATGCAAAGCAAAAAGCAACCAATAATTTAGTACAACAACTTAAAGCGCCTGCTAGCCAGTGGCTGTTTGATATTTAGGAATAGCAATGAAATTAGTAAAAAAATTAGCTCTATCTGCACTAACACTCGCCTTATTAGCTGGTTGTAATTCTACACCACAGCAAGGTCGTTCTACTCAGCAGGGTAATGTGAGTAATACTGCTTCAAATGCTGTTATAGCTAAAAGTGCATACATATTTAACGATGCAGATATAACTATGCCAGCTTATTTTGATACACAAGGTTTAGAACGTTGTACGTTCGATGTAAATAATGAAACCGACAGCTGCCCACTTAAAAAACCGATTGTACGTATGTACTTTGACTTAGCAGGCGTGAGTGGCAGTGGTATTGGCGTTGATGCGATGCGTGAGTTTGATAATAAAAACTTATTACTCATGCTTGAAAATCAATTTGCAGGTATTAATCGCTTCAGAATAGTAACCCGTGATGATGACGCTATTTCAAAAGAGCAGCAATTAATTTTACAACAGCAAGGCGTAAAAACAGCGGCCAAACGTGCCGAAGTTAAAGCATTAATCCCCGATTTTGTGGTAAAAATTGATTCATTAAGAACACTAAAAACTGAAGGCGCGATTACAGATTGGGCCGATTACACATTAGAGCTAACAACCGGTGTGATAAATCCGCAAACACGTGAAAAGCTATCGCATCCTAATTTAGGAAAGATTCGCGTTAAATCTGAAGATATACGCGATCGCTCGGAGCTAAAATTCACGACAGTAAGCGGACGATACGCTGCAGGTTTTCACTTTGATCAAAGTGCTCATGTGAATGCGGTACTTAGTGACATGGGATCGCGTGGTATTGATATTTTACTTACTCGTATGTTGAGTGAAATGCCTGCAACAGCACAGGTATTAGGTATTAAAGGCAGTAAAATTAGTTTAGACCGAGGCCAAAATGCGGGTGTATTACCTAATGAAACAATGATTGTTTTTAGCTATGAAGCTGGATTCGTTGAGCCAATTGGCGTTGCAAATGTAAACCCTTCTATTAACAGTGCCCAAGGCGAAATTATCCGCTGGAAAGATTCTGATATGGCTGATGATGTTAAAAATAAAGCCGAAAATGGAATTTATCGCCCATCAAATGGTACAAAAATATTTGCTGTTTCTGTAGGTACTCCAGCTGACTTTTTGGAGAATCGTACATGATAAAAAAGCTTGGCTTATTAGCATTATGTTCTTTGAGTGCGCAAGCTCAAGTGGATGTATTGTCTGATGGTACGCTACAAACACAGGCATGTGCATATGGACGAGGTAGTACGGCTATTTCGGGTGCAAAAACCCAGGCTAGTGCTGAGCTTATAAGTTTTATTAAAGGTAATAAAAGCCTAACAACCCAAAGTGCGCAGCAACATTTAACAACAAGTTTAGATAATGATGCCGCCAGCTTATATGAGCAGCAACGCACTACGATGATGGAAGGTTTGAGTGCTGGTGCCGTTCCTTTAAATTACTCAACGCCAACGCTTAGCGGTAACGACACTTGCATGACTGTCAGTATTAATCCGCAAGAGTTAGGAGAGCCGCAAGAGCAAAACTGGCAGCAAACCACTCAAAATATTAGTGTAACAGTAATAGGCCAAGGCTGGAAAAAAGAAGGTAAAACAGCACTGACGATTGCAGAGCAAGATGCTCTGCAGCGTGCTGTATCGCAAGTTGTAGGTGTGTGGCTTACTCAGCAGCATACTCAATCATCAAGCACGAGTATGAATGTTGTTGATGGTAACGAATCAACAAATATGCAAGAGCTAATAGGGCAACAACTTTCGAGTCATAGTGAAGGGCTTGTTAAAGAATGGCAAACGCTGCAAACCAAAGAACTGCAAAATGGAGGTGTGGAAGTCACCGTTATGGCTGTTGTAGAAAAAGCACCTCTCATTCAAAAAGCATCTAAATTACTGAGCATGATTGGTTCGCCTAGAGTGCAAGTTATTGCGCCAGAGCCATTAAAAACAGAGCTGAAAGTTTGGCTAAACGAGCAAGGTATTGAAGTTGGTAACGCGGCTAGTTTAGTTATTTATGCAAAATCTGAAGTGATTAAGCGAGGCAATAATAGACAGCTTTATTTAAGTGCTGACGTTAGAGATTTAGCTGGAAATATTTATGGTCAGTGGAAAAACGATCCTTCATTTATGTCTTTGCCTAATGACCCTTACGTAGAAAAAGATTTAATGGCAGTACATTTGGCGAGTGAGTCACAATCAAAGGCACTTCATAACACGCTTAATAATGCATTTACTCAAGTTGTTGCAAGAGGGGGGTTGGTTCGTGAAATCATGCTGCCAAGCAATAAACTAACGCAACCAGAAAAATTGCATGATGTATTAAGTACGTTAGGTGGAGTGAGTGATGTATCTATACATAAACAGCAAAAATTCACGGTAGCCAGCCTTAGATTTAAAGGTAATACCGGTGAACTTGCTCACGCACTCGATCGGGCGCTCATAACGATAACAGCAAAAAACCTTTCAAAAATTACGGTCGAAGACGATTTTACACTCAGGTACAAATAAGGATAGATGATGAAATTAAAAATATTAACATTAGCAATGGTTTTAGCTATGCCTGCAATCGCAGCGGAAGAATTTAGCTTAACAGATATGATCCCGGCTCGCCCTGGTGCGCAAGTAGCGGGTGCTGAGCAAGCACAGGTTTCTGGCGATGTAGTGGTTGCAAAAGATACAAACGTTGCAGTTGCTGTTGCTCATCAGGCACTGATGGATGACAACGAAGACGGTATTAAAATGATTCAGGTTGGCAGCGGCACCGGTATTTTATCTATTGGTAGTGCCAGTTATAACACCTACGAAAATATGAATGCGACGTTGCTGTCTAAACGCGGTGCTTATAACCAAGCTTATTTAATTGCGAAAAAACAATTAATTGAAAATATGAAAGGTGTTGAGCATCAATGTAGCAATGTAGTGTCTGCAAGAATGGATGTTATTGATACGGGCGTTGAAGGTACGGCAAACGAACAAACTAATATGATGGAAGCGTGTACAGAGTCTGTATCGGGCTCGTTAGCTGGTTTTGTTACTTATGACGTGTACGACAATATTGATGAGAAAGGTGTACGCGTAAGTTTAATATCGACTCCTAAAACACGTTCACAAATTAAAGGTAATCGTGGTGCTGTAGCAGTAACTACTGAACCAAATGTAATTTTTCAACAAGTAATAAGTGATGTTAAGAGTGGTGTTTTACCACCTGTTGGCGCCAAAGTACTTACGAATGCTGATACTGGTGAAGTTATCGTTTTAGGTTATGGGTCTGCAATTGCTCGTCAAAATAGAAATAGCAATGTTGCTCGCAAGCTTAAAGGCGTTGCTAAATCACAATCGCAAACACGCGCGCGTTCTGCGTTGCTTGCCACTATCCAAGGTGAAAAAGTGTATTGGCAAGGTAGCTTTGACGAAAAGCAAATGGAAGGTACAAAGCAATTTGAGTATGACGACCCTAATTTAAACGATCCGCAACAAGTAGAAATTTTAGAAGAAGACCGTAGTACATTTTTAAATCAATTAAAAACGTCTGACGAGTACTCAACCGTTGCAAAAGGTAAATTACCACCAGGTGTAAGTGTTAAAAGCTTTGCAAGTGATGATGGATTTTGGCAGTACAGCGTAGCTGTTTATGCACCAAGCTTAGAGGCAACGGCGCGCAAAGCAGCTAAAGAGATGGAAGGTAATAATGGCCAAACTGTTAACGGTGTAAGTCACCACGGCCACAAAATAAAAGCACACGGTGGGTTAAATGAAAAAGCGGCTAACCCTCAGGGTGCATCAGGTAAAGTAGCGAGCGAAAAGGAACTTTAATGCTAGCACCTATTTTAGCGCTTTCGTTTGTGGCTTCGGCCACTTTCGACTCAGAGCAAACAATTGAACAACAAACTGCTTTTTTTAAAAGTCAGGCTAATGGTCAATACGCCCGAGTAATGGCGTTAAAATCGAGTGCAAAAAATGCGCTTGAGCAGGCATGTCGAAATGCATTGACCTTGCCACAGCGCAGTATTATTAAAAATACTTTAGCTAAAAAGCTCAATATTACTTTGCCAGAGTCGGTAAGCTTTATTGACGCTGAAATTACGGACTATAAGCAAGAAAAACTGCAAGAATGGTTAACTTGTACTGGTGTTGTAACACCTGCTGCGCAAGATATTAACGAAGCTGGACTTGCCATTAGAGCGGCTTGGCAAGTTGGTAGCCAAAAAGATAAAGCAAACTTACGCCCTTTATTGCAAGTTGCATTGAATCACCCTACAACGATGTCTGATGCAGTGGCATTAGCTGCTGATCAATCGCCAGAAGAGCAACGTTTGAGCTATCTCGATAAATATTTAAAAGCGAGTGAGTTAAAACTCGATGAAGCTAAAGCCTCTGTTGCACAAACGTGGTTTGTTAATGAGCGTTATAAACAAGTTATTTCGCTAACTCAGCAATGCGAAAGCATAGACTGTAAGCGTTTAAATTTAGCCGCTCAAACTGAGTTTGATAATCTGTCTGCAGATGATTTAAGTAGTTATTTTTAATTTTATAGGGATATAAAAATGCACTCAAAAGTTAAAATACTACTAAAAGTTAGCGCGTTAGCTTATTTAACACTGAGCTTAAATAGCTTAGCCCAAACAAGTGACGAGGCCGAATTTGAGGCTTTTTTAAAAAAGCGCCAAAGTGAGTTTAGTCAGTATGAACAACAGCAAAAGCAAGAATTTGAAGCGTTTGTAAGTGCTTGGCATGATGCGCAAAATGCATATTTAAAACAAGTAACCCAAAAGTGGCAAGACCCAAACCTGCCAAGCTCAAAAGTATGGGTCAAATACAGTGATGATTTAAATAAACGCACGAGTGTAAATTTCGAAAGTGGTGAAGTAGTTGTTGAGTTATTAAATAGCCAAAACGACGAGCAAGCTGTTGAATATGCAAAAGATCAATTAAATGAGCTTTCGCAAGTAACAGTAGATAAAACACTTGCAAATGATCCGGTTTATATTGCGGCTAATAATACCATTAATAACAAAAGTTTTACTTCGACGGGTAAGCCTTTAAATAAAAAAATTGAGCGAAATAAGCCATCAACAACGATTCAGCCTAAAAAAATAACCGAGCAAACCGTGCTCTCTACAGAGATTGTAGAGGAGGTGCTCACTGCTAAGGCGCCTGTTATAACTAAGCAAAAAGACAGAGTAACAATTAGCTACCAATTGCCTACTAATACACTTTCCAATCAAGCCAAACGTTATTTACCTGATGTGCAGCAACAAGCTAAACGTTATAACTTAGATCCTGCATTATTATTGGCAATTATACACACTGAATCAAGCTTTAACCCGCTTGCACGTTCGCCAATTCCTGCTTTTGGTTTAATGCAAATAGTGCCTACTTCAGCGGGTAAAGATGTGAGCAAATTTTTGCAAGGTAAACCGCTATTACTTAGTCCTGAGTACTTATTTCAGGCTGATAATAACGTAGAGGCAGGTAGTACTTATGTGCATATTTTAAGTAATCGTTACTTTAAAAATGTACGTAACGAGCAATCAAGAATTTACATGAGCATTGCAGCTTATAATACGGGCCCAGGTAACGTAGCCAAAACGTTAAGTGGCTCTAAATCACTTAATCAGGCAAGTATTGCTGCTAATTCAATGTCTGCAGACAAAGTTTATACCTTAATGGTAAACAATTTACCTGCGCAAGAAACCCGTAATTATTTACAAAAAGTGGTTAAACGCACCGCTTATTATCAAGAGCAATTGAAAGGAATTTAAAATGAAAAAATTATTACCAGTTATAGCCGCTTTAGCTTTAGGTGCGTGTTCAAGCACTGAAAACACACAATCTGCGCCATTGGCAAAAAACGATTCAGTACCAAGCTGGGTGTTATTGCCTGTGTCTGATAAAGGTTTAGCGTCGTCGTCATGTGTTCCTTGGTCGGGCAGTATGTCTACCGACAGAGCACAAGCTATTGCAGCAGCTCGCGCTGATTTATCACAGCAAATACAAGTTAAAGCAAGCGTTATGGACAAGCTATACCAACGCAAAGCGCAAAGTAATGATTCGCTAAATGTTGGTGGAACGTTTGAGCAAGTAAGCAAGCAAGTTGCGCAGCAAAGCCTTGTGGGCGCTATTCCACAAGAAGTTGCATTTGCTAAATTAGACGGTGTAAAGCAGCTTTGTACATTTGTTGTAATGAGCAATACACAGGAAACGTTTAATAACCTAGTTTCTCAATCTGGTAAGCGTTTAGATCCTAGTTCACGAGAAGCGCTTTACGAAGAGTTTAAAGCTCAAAAGGCAATGAAAGATCTTGAAAAAGAGTTAGATAATTTAAATAAGTAAATTATTGAGTTAAATACTAAAAACTAAATTTTAATATTTAAAATGATAAAAAATATAATTCAGACTAATAAATTTTTATAGGACTAATATTTATCATTAGTCCTAATTCAATCGAAATAAAATAAGGAGACATAATGTCATCAATCACGGAATTAAAAGACAGCATCAACACTAAAACTTTGAATTTAGTGCTTTTAACAGTTGTTACTGCAGGTATTTATGCAATTGTATGGATGTTTTTAAATACACCAAAGCTAGAAAAAGTAGCTTCAAAAAAGATAGCTGACAATACATTTCTGATTTGGTTAGCTGTGTGTGTAGGGCTAGGTGGTGCTTTGACGAGTACTGGTGAGGAGTCTTTAGATATTATTGCTGGTTTACTTACTATTGCCTCTTGGGTCTTATATATTATTTGGTCTTTCCGTGCAAAAAGTGCTTTACAAGAATACGCATTAACAGAGCATAAAGTGGATCTTAGAATGAATGGTATTTATACTTTCTTCTTAACTATTTATTACATCAATTATTGCATTAACGATTTACCAGAAGCTCAGAGAAAACAACAAATATTATCAGGGCAAGAGCCTAAAGCTGATAATTTATAAACATTATTTCCGTAATTTAACAGTTGGCTTTAGTAAAATATAGCCAACTTTTTGCTATCTAATGAATTATAAACCCTCGTAAGTTACATGTTTAAAACCAATTAATGTATTCACTTTATCGCTTAAAACACTTTTCTAGCATTAGCTAGCAGAAACCCTACCATTCTTATTTTTCTATAGAAAAATTACTTTTTTGGTATCTAGTTACTCCTTATGTTTAAAATAAAACTATTGTTTAGGAATTTGAAGTTAGTTGACAGTATCAATTAATTTGGTATGGTAGACTTTGTCATCTAATTTAAAACCGAAGGTATGCCTAAATGAGTACTCCTGTAACCGTAAATCCAGCACTAGTTGAGCCTAAAAAAACGCCTCTTATTTATAAAATACTGGTTATGGTAAGTATTATCACTCTAATCGGCGGTACTCTAACTGGCATTATGACTTATGTGAATGTGGGTGTTACAGAGCATTTTTATGCCGACTGGTTTACCTCATTTATAAGTGCAGTATTGGTTATGGCGCCTGTTGGTTTTGTAATGATGACCTTAATGCATAAGCTAGTTAATAAGTTATTGCCTACTAGTAGCGAGCTAAAACGTAATTTAGTTATTAGTGTTTTTATGGCGCTGATCATGGAGTCTGTGATGGCGTTTGTTACCGCTACTAATAATATTGGCTATGCAGATATGCGTGTATTTGTAACTGGATGGGCTGAAGGGTTATTTGCCGCATTACCAATAGGTTTAACTATAATGCTGATAATGTCGGTTACGGTAAAACCTAAAATAGAACGCTTTTTAAAGAGCTAACACTTTGAGCGCTAACGTATTAAAGCAAATAATTTAATACGTTTATAGTGGGCAGATGCATGAAGTAATTAGTTACTTAATTGAGTTTTCTACCGGGCAGCCTTGTTTACGGCATACACCTTCGTTACATAATTTGCATATTTTACGTGCTTCTATCTGCTCGCTTGTTAGGCTGCCAAGCGCTATTTCCATCAAACTTAAAAAGCTTTTTTTTTGTTCATCATTAAAGTTGTTTAGTATTTTAGAGGTGGCTGTTTCTCGGCTGCTTAGTACTAGTTCAACCCTTTGGCTTCCTTTATCAGTTACGTATAAAACAACAGAGCGAGCATCTTTTGCTGACTTTCGTCTTTCTACAAGTTCTTCTTTTTCAAGCGTATTTATTAATCTAACCGCACCAGAATGCGTTAAGCCTAAAACCTTGCTTAGTACATCGATGGTTTCATTTGGGTGATTGTAAATAGTGACCAGTGCCGCTTCGTGGCTCAAGCTTCGCCCGCCTAATTCGGCAATCTGCTTTTCAATGTCATTAGAAACAGAAGTAGCAAACGTGCCGATTAAATTTGATATATATTTTTCATTTTTCATAAATTTAATTATATGTGATTCGATCATATAAATATAGTGACAAATTAAGCGCCCTCATTTATTATATGACTCAGTCACGTATATTGACTCGAAATTAGTTAATCTACTTCGAATATTACACAAATTAGATGAGCGAGGATTTACCGCCAGCTCATCAGTTAAATAGAGCGATATAATTAAATGAAAAATGATTCAGAAACATTACGTTATACAAAAAAGTTTAAAACTGTATTAGATAAAAAGATGGCCTACATAGATGAAGGCGAAGGTGATCCTATTGTGTTTTTACATGGTAACCCTACATCTAGCTTCCTTTGGCGAAACGTTATGCCCTATTTGCAAGGAAAAGGGCGTTTAATTGCTATCGATATGATTGGATTAGGAGATTCACAAAAGTTAGATAACACCCATGAGGGCAGCTACTCACTTGCTGAAAACAGCAAATACACATTTGCACTTTTAGAAGCGTTGGGTGTACATAATAACGTTACCTTGGTGCTGCACGATTGGGGTTCAGGCGTTGGTTTTAACTGGGCTAATACACATCGTGATGCTGTAAAAGCAATTGCGTTTATGGAAGCAATTGTTACTGACTTTCCAACATGGGACGATTTTCCTAAAGATTTGCACGGACCTATTGGCACTATGCGCTCAGCTGAGGGTGAAAAAATGGTGCTTGATGACAACTTTTTTATTGAAACAATATTACCAGCGACCATTGCACGCAAATTAACGCAGGCAGAGCATGATGAGTATCGCAGACCCTTTATAAATGCAGGAGAAGATCGCCGTGCAATTTTAGCAGGGCCTCGCCAACTGCCCATTGCTGGAGAGCCTGCCGATACCGTGGCTTTAGTTAAAAGCTATGCGAGCTATTTAGCTAACTCTCACGATACTCCTAAGCTATTTATTAATGCTGAACCGGGTGCTTTTTTAGTTGGTTACGCAAGAGATTTTGTGCGCACATGGCCAAACCTAACTGAGGTAACCGTAAGCGGTATTCACTACATCCAAGAGGATTCACCGCACGAAATAGGTAAAGCTATTTCAGATTGGTTACCAAGATAAAAAAGGGATGTATTAGTAAACCTGAACTTTGGATAATTAATCTATCTCAAGCCGTTATTTTCAGCGTTAACTACCATATATAGATGACGCTTTTATACAACTAAAAGCGTCATCTATTAACTATTTAAGTAAAAATGGTGCGGTTTTACTCGCCTTTACGCTTGCCACTTTTTCGGGTGAACCTTGTGCTACAATTAAGCCGCCTTCTTCACCAGCACCAGGGCCTACATCAATTACCCAGTCACTATTGCGGGCTACTTGCATATCGTGTTCAACCATAATAACGGTATTGCCAGCATCAACTAATTTATTTAACTGCGACATTAGCATTGATACATCCGATGGATGCAGCCCTGTGGTTGGCTCATCAAGAATATAAAGCGTGTTACCGCGCTGTGCACGTTGCAGCTCGGTTGCTAATTTAATACGCTGCGCTTCACCGCCAGAAAGCTCAGTTGCAGGTTGCCCTAAACGCAAATACCCAAGACCAACTTGCATAAGTGCATCGAGTGCTCGCAGTATTGCAGGTTCATTTTCAAAAAAGGTATACGCCGATTCAACCGTTAAATTGAGGATATCGCTTATGTTTTTATCACGATATGTAACCTCAAGTGTTTGCTCGTTATAACGTTTGCCATGACATACTTGGCAAGGTGAATAAACGCTAGGTAAAAACAGTAGCTCTATACTCACAAAGCCAACGCCTTCACAGTTTTTACAGCGACCTTTTGCAACATTAAACGAAAAGCGCCCAGCATCGTAACGGCGCTCTTTTGCTTTTTGGGTTGAAGCAAATAGTTTACGCACGTGATCAAACAAACCCGTGTAGGTAGCTAAGTTTGAACGAGGGGTACGGCCAATCGCTTTTTGATTTACGGTAATCAGGCGGCTTATATTATTTATACCTTCAATGATTTTTCCGCTGGTGTGTGTTTGCAGCTCTTGTTCGAGTAAGTCGGCTTCGTCGGTTGGCGCTTCCGTTATTATTTTTTGCCCAAGTGCTTCGTAAACAAGTTCTACTAACGCTTGGCTTACTAGGCTTGATTTACCAGAGCCCGAAACCCCAGTAACGGTTGTCATAACACCCAGTGGAAATTCTGCATTGAGTTTTTTAAGATTGTTACGATCAATATCAGCCAATTTTAACCACGCTTTTGGCTGCCTTTGAGCCTTTTTTTGAGCGCTGTTTTGAGTAGACTCTTGACTGGTGTTTTTAGCAAAAAGGTGACGACCGGTGTGCGAATTTTTTATTTTTCTTAACCCTTCAACAGGACCGCTGTAAATAATGTCGCCACCATGCACACCGGCATCAGGGCCTACATCAACAATCCAATCGGCATGTTTAACAACGCTAACATCGTGCTCAACAACAAATACAGAATTGCCAGCCGCTATTAACTCATCAAGCGCTTTTAAAAGTGCTTGTGTGTCGGCAGGGTGTAAACCCGCTGATGGTTCATCTAATACATAAACCACCCCAAATAATTTAGAGCGAATTTGTGTGGCAAGTCGCAATCGTTGCAGCTCTCCGGGTGAGAGCGTTGGCGTTGTACGCTCAAGCGACAAGTACCCTAAACCAAGCATGGTTAGTGCTTCAATACGGGTAAGAATATCGCTGGCAATGCGCTGCGCAACAATGGCTTGCTCTGGATTTTTTGTATTTTTATTTACTTTGGTGTTGGCGGCATTACTTAATTTTTTAGCAAGTTCGTTTAATGTAAGTTGAGATAGCTCGCCAATATCGAGCCCTGCAAATTTAACACTTAGCGACGCTTGTTTTAATTTTTTACCTTGGCAGGTAGGGCACTGCGATATTTGCATAAACTGCGATACGCGCTTTTTAGTACGCGGGCTTTGGGTAGTAGCAAAAGACTGTAAAACAAAGCGTTTAGCGCTTGAAAAAGTTCCCATGTAGCTTGGATCTTCGTTATTTTTTATCGCATTCTGTGTTTGCTCATAGGTGTAATCTGGGTATACCGGCACAGTAGGTGTTTCGTCGGTAAATAAAATCCAATCGCGTGCTTTTTTAGAAAGTTTGTTCCAAGGCGTATCTATGTCATAACCAAGCGAGGTAAGTATACGGCTTAGGTTTTTACCTTGCCATGCTGGTGGCCACGCTTCAATGGCGCGCTGGCGAATAGTTTTTGTATCGTCTGGCACAAGTAGCTTTTCGGTTACTTCAAACACTCGGCCTATTCCTGAGCATTCTGGGCACGCACCTTGTGGCGTATTCGGCGAAAACGCATCGGCGTAAAGTATGCTGTGCCCTTTGAGATAATCGCCAGCACGAGAGTAAAGCATGCGTAGCGCGTTAGAAATAGTTGTTATGCTGCCAACGGATGAGCGAACCGAGGGCGCGCCGCGTTGCTGCTGCAAAGCAACAGCAGGCGGTAGCCCTTCAATAGAGTCAACATCGGGCTCATCAACTTGATCTATCAACCTACGGGCGTAAGGCGATACTGAATCAAGATAACGGTGCTGCGACTCAGCAAACAGCGTTCCAAACGCAAGCGACGATTTTCCAGAGCCCGATATTCCTGTAAAAACCACCAAAGCGTTACGAGGTAAATCTACGTCTACATTTTTCAAGTTGTGAACGCGTGCCCCTCTTACTTGAATGCTATTACTGGGATCAGATAAATCCATTGTTGAGTTTTTATGTGTGCCTGCCATACGTTTATACTCCTGCTTAATCGCGCTTTTCACTTTAAGTTAGCTTTGAATTATTTACTCTTATCACTCGTTATTACCCTAAAGTAGCGCAAGCACACTGAATGAGCGCTTAGTCTGTAGTGGCGCAGCCAAAGCGCTGGGTAAATAACGATGATTGTTTGTTTACATAATAGGTATGGAATGCGAATATAATTTAAACAGTTATTGTTATGTAATTTGTTACGTAATTTACTAGGTAATAAAAAGGAACTAACAGTGAATAAAGCCTTAGTGATCATTTTATTGGTGCTTTCGTGGGCAACCCAAGCCGACTCTATCAAAGCGCTAAATGTTGACCGTGCAGTACCAAATAGCATGCACTTATCGTTTGCAAACGATAGCAACATAACCCCTAAAAAAGGGGATTTTAAAATCGTTAATTATGTATTAATGAGCAATGAAGACGGCGAACGCTGGGCTGTTATAACGCTAACTAACTTATCGTCGGGCAATCGCGAATTAGGCGAGGAGCACTTACTTGCACTTTTTGCTGACGGCAGCCGATTCATGCCAATGGAATTTAAACTCGGTTTCAAAGGCAACGAAACACAATCGGTAACTGTATCGTTTGCCGATTATAAATTCCCTATTTTAAGTGTGTATTCGAGTAACGATTTGTAATTAATAACGATGCGATAATATTAAATTAGGGATATTTCTAAAATTAAGGATTTTTATGAAGTTTGAAGATGCGCAACAAAATATGAACCTCGCATACTTCGGTGGTGGAACCGGTGTATTAGTGTCTGGCTTGGTTTGGTGTATAGCTGGCTTTGTCGCATTACTGCATTCAAATCAATCGAGTATGCTTACTTTGTTTTTTGGTGGTATGTTTATACATCCTTTAGCCATGCTACTTTCAAAAGCTCTTAAACGCTCTGGCAATCATGACCCTAAAAACCCATTAGGTAAATTGGCCTCAGAAAGCACTATTATTTTATTTGTTGGTTTGTTTATAGCGTTTTATGTAGCAAAACTTCAAGCTGAATGGTTTTATTCAATAATGCTGATGATAATTGGTGTTCGCTATTTAGTTTTCAACACTTTATATGGCATGAAAGTGTACTGGATTTTAGGTGCTTCGCTTATGTTTTCTGGCATGTTGTGTATTGTATTAAATGCCAATTTTGTAATCGGCGCCTTTATTGGCGGGATAACCGAAATAGTATTTTCGCTAGTAATATTTGTCCAATCGAAAGGTATGGTTTTAAAAACAGAATAACAAGCTCTTATAATCGCAAAAATAGTGTGCAGTTGGAGTTACCCTTCAGCTTGGTATATAGCAAAGGCTTTTTAAAGTATTGAGTATCTGCAAATTGCATGTATTCATTAGTTGGCTTAGAGCGAGAAGCAGACGCACAGGCAAACTCGTTTTTGGGCAATTCTGAGTTACGTGGTTTGCTAAATTATCAAAGGATGGATTAATTGAGGTGTATTAGTTCAGCTTTTCTCTGAGTCATCACCGTAATTTACTTGGCAAAAGTTTGTAATGAGGCGAACGAACTAGTGCTAGCCTCAATGTGCTAGATAAACATCAGTATCGAACAATTTTCAACTAAGACAGCAGCCCATTATCAAGTTCTTTAACTGCACTCATAGCTGTATAAATTTCCGAATTCAACAGTTCATCCCAGATGTCCAAACAAATACTGATTGCCTCATCATCTTCATCTTCTGTAGCTTCATCGTAAAGACGTTGCAACACCTTTAGAAGAGAGGATTCCCTGATATGCATATGTCGATGCTTAAATGATTCATCATTCTTATTCACTTCAACGATGTTTTTGACTAGCCCCAATAAAGAGTCACTCATGTCTATAAGCATACTGGGAAAAAACTCAAGCTTTTCAAATAAGCTGTTAATACAATGCCTTGCAGCTTTAGACTTAACAAATTCACTAAATAAGACCGTCGAATTATGCTTTGTCCAGTAGCTATCATACTGAACGCAACTACCTACTTTTTGCAAAATATCTTCGTCCTCATCGTTTAACAACGTTATGTATGACGACTTAATTTTGCCAATTCGATCATGGTACTTATCTTCTCTTAAGAACTGGGAAAGCACGGAAGCGCAGCCACTCCTTAGCTCTTTGTCTCCTTTAAGAACCAATGCTAATTCACGTTCAAACAAGTCATTGAAAAACCAACGAGCATAGATCTGTCTAGCCGCTTCTTTCCTAATATCCACATACTGAGAGCCAAGCATTCGGAGAACAAGCTCAATGTATTCATTGACATGCTGACTCTCGAAACCTTGATTGAAAAAGTGGTTTGCACCATACCCTCCACTGACCCGAATATCTTCAGTACATAACTCAATAAACTTAGTATGAGCAAACAGGCTATCGTAATTTAGATAGGGCTTGAGTAACTCTAATGCCGACATTTTGACCGCAGGGTGCTCATCTACAATTGCTTGATCAACTACGTCCCTATTTTGGTTTGCAAGCAATTCGTTTTTAAAAAATAACCTAGCTATCGCTATATATGCTTGCCCGCGAACGCAATTGATTGAGTTATCCATCAAAGATTTTGCTGACGCTACCTCGGCTGAACGAGTTTTGTCAGAGTTCCAAACATTTAGTTTGTTTAATTCAGGGTCTTTGGCATGACGAGCTAAATTGAGCAATAAGTGAAAAACTTTTGTGTCCGTAGCTAACGACTTACAATCGAATAATCTAACTAAAGCACTTTCACTTTCATTATGAGGGAAATGCGCAATCACTTTTTCTAATAAGATATCGCTACAAGGAGCCCAATCATCTTTGTAATCTTCATGAGCTTTCTCTTTACTACAATCAGCTAACCCTCGAAAAAACGCACTGATATATCGAGGATCTATATCTTTTGGTAGTGACAAAGCAAAGCTCGCGAATCTGACAGGTTCATTACAAACAGAACCTTCTAGAGTTCGAGAGAACTGTTCGATGGTCGGTTCAGATATTACTTCTTTAGCTACTTGCTTCCATTTTCTACCAACAGCCTGCTTTTCGGGTGTTAGAATTAGCTTCGACCAAGACCCATTAGATAGTTTGTTTCCAATGGGTAATGGTGAAGTAATCACGCCTCCAATACTCTCATACTTTGAACAAAAGTCAGAAGTTGAATAATTGAAAAATTTCCTATCGAGCACCTTAATCAATTGTTCTGTTGCAGTAGAAATGCGGCTTCCATCGAGTTTAGGCAACAAAAAATATTGCGCACTACCCCAATAGCTATAGCTTGATCCTCTTCGTCTTGTCTCCAAGATCCTCTTGATTTGTTCTATCTCCATTTCACTTTTCAAGTGAATGATATATTCTTCAAGCCTTGCAAAATGTTCGTTGGAGCAGTTTTTTGAAAACTTCGAGACTAATTTACCAGGCAATATCCAAACAGGCTCAAGGTATGTGTTGCCGCACGATAAGTGCGAATTCGGACTACTAAGCTCCAATCAATGACTATATTGGAGTACGCTGTAGATAGGTTCAGCAATAACCTAGCGACCAAATGTACAGTGACAGGATTTTCTATCGCAAGATACGGTTTAACAAGCTCGTATAATATTTCAGAATCCGTTTGTAGGTTTTCTCCCGCCTTTACTATCAGCTTAAAGATACCTGATGTGAGGCTACAATCTGGCTCATAAGCATCAGTTTTATCCTTATGTAGCCATCTTAAAACCTCTTTATAATCATCTTGTGATTCAGCTATATCAGTTATCTTCCGAAGTAAACGACCTATAACCTCTTCTGGAGTATGTTCAGCGACGGCCAAAATCCCGTCTAGATCTGTTGGAGACCAATAGTCTCTTTGCGTTAGCTTTTGATGCTCTCTAATTTCCTCTGAATAACTAGGTTTACAGATAACTTCTTTGTAATGACCCAAGAAAACCTCAATTAATGACAAAGCACGCTTAGGATGTTTCTTAGATAGATTTCGCCAATCTATATAATTTGCTGAGCAGTTTTTTTGAATAAGTTCTGTCCTTAACTCGAACATATCGTCAGAATCATCTTCAATGTTCCAACACAGACTACTGTAGACTTTTTGATTCCAACTATCTGATACATCAACATATGGGCGTAGAGCCTCTACCACTAACTCTGGCTTAAGCTCTGAAATAGAGCCCAGAAGGCCAACTGAAGCATCAACTAACTTTTTATCAGAACTATTGATCAAACTCGCCAAAATGTCGCTCTCGATAAGGTATTCAATTATCTCTGGATTTTTAAAACAACTCGTCGAGATAAACTTCTGATTTAACTCAGAGTCATTAATTAACTTATCGATTAGCTTTCTAGCGGGGGCTTTAATGACTTTTAAGTCCCTTAGCGAATTAAGAGCTAAGAATTTCAGATGAAAGCGAACCTTATCGTTAAGTAAAACAGCTTCAATACTAGAGCAGTAATTTTTTTGGTTAGCATCTAGCAACATGTTTAACGCATACTTAAGGTGCTCTCTCTTGTCTAGAGTTTGGTTGTCAAACTGTCCAAGCTCAGACAATAACTTTTCTGATGATTCACTCCCTGCTCGATATAACTTTGAACCGACCTGATAATCATATAATGCCTGATGCCTAAAACTTATGCGTTGTTCCTGCTTAGTTAACACTCCGACTGACATTAATACTTCTAAGACCCATCGTGAACCTACAGGTAGAGAGGTCAATGACACAGACAAAGAACCTTGTTTCATCATTACACTCACTAGCTTATCAATAAGCTGCTCTGCTTCTTCAACCGATAGATGATGGGCACTTATTTGACTTAATCGATCGTCCCAAAAATTCTTAACCAACTCTAATTTGTTATTAAAGCTAGGGGCAGTCTGTGTCCGATGTGCAATAGTTAGGTATATACCAAGCCATAAAGGTATCTTAAGAATCTCTTTCTTTACAGAAGAAAGCAGTGAATACGTCTCAAATGGCGAGACTAACTCCTCTACTATTTTTTCATCTAATGTAGATAATTTAACTTCATGCAATGATTCTGAAATACTCTGTAGCCAACTTGCGGAGTTTTTCAAGTTAGTTGTCGCATCAAATTAAATTTTATGCCGCCCGCATTGCTTCTTTTTTCTCTGGATTTAA
>NZ_JADYXH010000079.1:0-544 GCF_015864395.1 Pseudoalteromonas sp. SWYJZ12 | reverse complement strand
TGGACGATATGGATTGTCGCCTATGGGCGGCGACCTGTAGCTGGCTTTCTCGTGCTGGGTTATTTGATTTTTAAAAAGCCGACTATTACAGACAACCATGAACTTTCCATGATAGGACCGTTCATGAGACGCCATAAAGCCCAGCACGAGAAAGCCAGCTACAGGTCTCCCCATAGGCGACAATCCATATCGTCCCGATAGCCAACGGCTAAAGGGACCTGAAAGATTCAATGAATCGTTTCAGTTTAAGCAATGGGACTTGCAGCAAAGCAAACCCAAAACTTAGCAGCAATCATATAATCCGCACTACACGACGACGGGATGTGGCGAGATGTAGCACCCTCCCAAAAAAGGCTGACCTACGGTCGAGCCTTTCGGAGCACATGCGATCTTAGCGCTCCACAGTTGTGATAGAACCGTAGCTCGCAAGCAAGCTGCAGGGCAAGATATGTGAATGCTGGGGGATATTCTCTCCCAGCATTCACATATCTTGCCCTGCAGCTTGCTTGCGAGCTACGGTTCTATCACAACTTTGGAGCGCTCA
>NZ_JADYXH010000078.1:0-546 GCF_015864395.1 Pseudoalteromonas sp. SWYJZ12 | reverse complement strand
AAAAATAGAAGGATATACAATGGCAGGTATTTCGGGGCATGGCGGGGGAAAAGGGGAGACAATGAAGTAAGAAATACAAAACAAAACGAAACCATTACTGTTCACCATCCTCCAAACCATCTTGACGGTGGTCGCCTTGTTGAACGAGGTCCACGCTTCACGGTCCTCGTTTGGCGTTCAGGTTCCTCATCGTCATCTTCTTCAGTAATGACTTCAACCGCCGTTGTCCGGGGACTGGCGGCAGTTGAAGTTGATGTGGCTCCTTCCCGAGGATTGAAGCAAATCGGAAAGCAAATCCGAGATGTATCGTAAAGAAGAAGACAACGGTGCAGACCCGATTCAGCTTTCACAGTGCAAGCTGAGCGACCGTGAGTAACCGAACCCCGGTCAAAATGAAGAAAAAAGATAATGATCATGATGGTCGTTCATTAAGTAGAAATAATCCGACACTGAGAATGGTGAGGCTTATGCTGCAGCCGCAACAACAGGGGTTGCAGCAGGGGCAGCTTCAACGGGCTTGGCAGGTTCCTCAGCAGCGGCAGGGGC
>NZ_JADYXH010000077.1:0-547 GCF_015864395.1 Pseudoalteromonas sp. SWYJZ12 | reverse complement strand
GAGGGCTGCAAATTCGTTAATACCTATCACGATGTCAACGGCAAGGGAGGAAGCACTCAACTAACATGCTCCTTGTCGTTGACATCGTGATAGGTATTAACGAATTTGCAGCCCTCAACGCCTCCCCACAACCCGCCTTCTGATGGGTACCAACAGACCTTCCACAACCTTACCGGTGCAACTCAAGCATCGGACTACCAGACCTATGGTTTGGTCGACACCATTGCTCAGTGCAAGGCCATGTGTGACAGCGTTGAGGGCTGCAAATTCGTTAATACCTATCACGATGTCAACGGCAAGGGAGGAAGCACTCAACTAACATGCTCCTTGTTCTCGTCCTGCCACGACAGTTCTGATGCTACCAATACCGGAGGCCAGACTCAACCCGATGGCAGTATCAATTTCATCACAAACAGCGATGGTTACTGCAAACATTAGTTATGGAGGGTGTTCACAGGCAGTGATTTGGTTCGGGGCATATCGCCAGCTTCGAGTTTACTTTTTGATCACTCTTTTCCCAAAAAATAGCCTTTGGAATTAATTGTCG
>NZ_JADYXH010000076.1:0-551 GCF_015864395.1 Pseudoalteromonas sp. SWYJZ12 | reverse complement strand
CTGACAGTGCTCTCTAGTTTTCTATGGCCAAGTAGAAGCTGACAGGCTCTTAAATTTTTAGTTTTTTTGTAAATTAGTGATGGTTTGGTACGTCTCATTGAATGAGTACCATATTGAGTCTTATCTAACCCAATTGAGGTGACCCAAGAGTCAACTATACGTCCATATTGACGGGTTGAAAGGTGTTCAGAGGAATGAATTCGTGACTTAAACAAGTAATCATAAGAATTGAGAGTAAATTGCTCTATGAGCGCCACAATTGATTTCCTTGTATTTCCAGTAATTTCAAATTGAACAGGCATACCAGTCTTTTTTTGAACGACTATTGCCCTTGATTGGATTGTTTTACCATGTGCGATGTCGTTAACTTTTAGTGAAACTAAATCACATCCTCTTAGTTTGCTATCTATGGCTAGGTTAAATAGTGCTAGATCTCTTATTTTATGAAAAAGTTCCAGTCGTATTCGGATAGCCCATATTTGCTGTAATTTTAGAGGTAACTTTTGTCCTACAAGCTTATTTTTATTCCAAGGCTCTTTAGGCTGATATAT
>NZ_JADYXH010000075.1:0-554 GCF_015864395.1 Pseudoalteromonas sp. SWYJZ12 | reverse complement strand
CTACCTCACCGGTGAATCGCTCGCTGCCACTAAGGACTCTCCCTTCCTCGAAGCCCTTCTTCTTGAGGACCTCGAGGAAGGGAGAGTCCTTAGTGGCAGCGAGCGATTCACCGGTGAGGTAGTAGATCGACTTCTGAATCTCGGGCATACGGGTGATGTAGTCCTTGAGGGACACTTGCTCATCGGTCGTCTTGGTCGAGTAGAAGCGCAAGAACTCGGCGAGCTTGCTTCGGTTCTGAGCGTCCTCATGGATACCGAGCTTCAAGTTCTTGCCGAATGCCTCGTAGAACTTAGCAAAGTTGTCCTTGTCCTCGGCGATCTCGCTGATGAGGTCCATGCACTTCTTGACGATGTTCTTGCGGATGACCTTGAGGATCTTGTTCTGCTGGAGGGTCTCACGGGAGATGTTGAGAGGCAGATCCTCAGAGTCGACGATACCCTTGACAAAGTTGAGGTACTCGGGGATGAGGTCCTCGCAGTCGTCCATGATGAAGACGCGGCGGACGTAGAGCTTGATGTTGTTACGCTTCTTCTTAGACTCAAAGAGATCGAAG
>NZ_JADYXH010000074.1:0-562 GCF_015864395.1 Pseudoalteromonas sp. SWYJZ12 | reverse complement strand
GCGTGAGGTTGGGCGGGGTCATCCGAGACAAGGGAATCACGGATATGTCTTTGGCGGATGAGAGTACGCGCGTGATGGATGCTCTTCGCCAAGCCGCTCTTGAAGACCTGCGTCTGGAGCCTGCGCTCCAAGAAATCCTCGATCTTGAGCGCCAACACGTAATCGAGACGCATGCGGGATTCGTCGAGCACACCGATGCGCACGAGCCGGCGGATAAGGGCGTTACCCTCGAAGAGACGCTTGGGGTCCTTAGCGTCAAGCTTGAGCAGCTCACGAGCGGCACGTCGGATTTTAGAGAGGATGAGGGCGATACGCCAGATTTCACGCTTGTTGCGGAGACCGTATTCGCCGGCGAGCTTCAGCTCAGCATCGAGGCGAGCTGACTCGAAGGGGCGACGGGGGACCTTGTAAGTCTTACCGCGGAACCACAGCAAGACTTACAAGGTCCCCGGCAGTAGCCTTAACCTCGAAGATACCCTCCTCAATCGTCAGGAGAGAAACATCGAAAGTTCCTCCACCGAGATCGAAGATGAGAACGTTGCGCTCGCCGACAACCTTCTTG
>NZ_JADYXH010000073.1:0-570 GCF_015864395.1 Pseudoalteromonas sp. SWYJZ12 | reverse complement strand
TTAATACCTTTAGTAATACTTAATGCGCTAGAAGGTAAAGACTTACCTATTTATGGTAAAGGTGATCAGATTAGAGATTGGTTATTCGTTGAGGATCATGCTCGAGCTCTATATAAGGTAGTAACAGAAGGTAAAATTGGTGAAACATATAATATTGGTGGTCATAACGAAAAGCAAAACATTGAAGTTGTTAAAAGTATTTGCAGTATTCTAGATACTTTAGTGCCTAAGGACTCCCCGTACTCAGAGCAGATAACGTACGTGACAGATCGCCCTGGTCACGATAGACGTTATGCTATTGACTCGTCAAAAATGAGTACAGAGCTAAACTGGACACCAATAGAAACCTTTGAAACAGGCCTACGTAAAACGGTTCAGTGGTATTTAGATAATCAAATATGGTGTCAAAACGTACAAGATGGTTCATATCAGCGTGAGCGTCTGGGCGAAATACATATGACAGCTAAAGGAAAATAGCATGAAAGGAATTATCCTTGCCGGAGGCTCCGGTACACGCCTTTATCCTATTACTATGGGTGTATCCAAGCAGTTACTCCCAATTTATGATAA
>NZ_JADYXH010000072.1:0-570 GCF_015864395.1 Pseudoalteromonas sp. SWYJZ12 | reverse complement strand
GGAAGATTGAAGCGAGATACCAGGATCAGTGGACTTGTAGGCGCCAGGGAAGCTGACGGTGGCGGGGGTTGCAGTTCCAGATCCGGTTATCGAGAGTTGAGCGCAGCTCATGTAGAACTGGGCACCAGGATAAGACGTGGCCGATTGAAGCGCGATTGCCTCTGCTCTCAGGAGGTATTGGCCTGCCTTGATGCACGGGGGGATAGTGAAGGTCGCGTTGCCTTTGTTGATGAAGAGGACATCCGAACCCCACTGGTGGGCAGCGCTGAGGCCGCTCTCGAAGATCTTGAACCATTTAAGGCCTGTCACGGAAGACTGTGTGGCAGATGGAATTGCAGCGAGGTATGCAAGAACAGGGCCCTTATTGGTGGGATCCAAAGGGTCAGCGGGATCAGGACCAACGTATCCTGCAGACGTTTTGTGGAACTGAGCAGTGACTTGAGACCCAGCGGGCACAGTGACCACAGCATTAGAGACCGGCTGGATAAAGTTGGTGTTACAGATAATGTCGGGTGAAGTGACGTCCTTGATGGGATTATTTGATGATGGTACGCGAACGCCAACTC
Source organism: Pseudoalteromonas sp. SWYJZ12 (assembly GCF_015864395.1). Lineage (NCBI taxonomy): Bacteria > Pseudomonadati > Pseudomonadota > Gammaproteobacteria > Alteromonadales > Pseudoalteromonadaceae > Pseudoalteromonas > Pseudoalteromonas sp. SWYJZ12. Next base: position 4 of record NZ_JADYXH010000072.1, on the reverse strand, counting down.
CAAG
>NZ_JADYXH010000071.1:0-576 GCF_015864395.1 Pseudoalteromonas sp. SWYJZ12 | reverse complement strand
CGCAAACCTAGCTAGGCACTTCCAGTGAGTACTTGGTGGTACGAGCATCCTTATCCTCCGTCTTTTCTTCGTCCGAATCCACAGACCGTTCCGGTGGCACAAGATTTCCCCTCAGACTCACCGCAGCTAGAATAGCCTCAAATCCAGCAAGAGCAATGATAAACCACCAAGCCGCTCTATATCCAGCGAAAATACTGGGATCAGGGCTGGAGCGGATCGTGATAGCGGTGACGATCGCTAGAGCAATTGATGATCCAATTTGCAGGTTAGCATTGAAGATGGCGCCGATGAGAGCGGTGCTGTCGTTGATGTCGACACCGGGTTTGAATAGAGGGGTGCGGAGCATTGCGATATTTGCGGAGACGAATCCACTCGCGATTCCGCATGGTGAGATTATAAAGGCTGGAAATACGATCGGCCAATATGTGTCTTTCGTGGGCGCAAATGTGAGAAGAACGGTCCCTCCGAGGACGAGGAGCTGGCCCCCAGTAAGAATCCATCGCGGAGAAACACGAGGTGTGATAAAACCCATGGCCAGAGTTGTGACAAGTCCTGTGAGGCCAAAGGGAATTGTTC
>NZ_JADYXH010000070.1:0-585 GCF_015864395.1 Pseudoalteromonas sp. SWYJZ12 | reverse complement strand
CGCTGGTGCTGGCGGGGATCCTCAAAAATCCCTGACCCTAGATCCTAAAGTGATTGCTACCGGATTTGCTAATGACGGACAGGATGTTCCCACTGCTGGTCAAGTTGCCTCGTTGACATCGACGAACAACTTCATCAACTTCTGTCTCACCGTCGGGAACCTTCCCATTACGAACGGCAAGCAGATCACTACTGGATCGTGCAACCCTGCACCCATTGGTGCCATCCCGTCGGTTGACAAGATGCCGTCATCCAAGTTCACCAACCCCAAGAACGGTGGCACTGTTACCCCAGACACGGCCTTCACGATTAGCATGGCCATCAAGAATCTGCAGACCGGCAACTTCGTCAACGCACAGGCTAACTATTTCTCCGCTCCCCAGCAGCTGAGTGGAGGCACAATCGTTGGACACTCCCACGTCGTTGTTGAGCAGTTGACTGCTTTGGACCAGACTACGCCTACGGACCCTAAGAAGTTCGCCTTCTTCAAGGGCTTGAACGCAGCTGCCGCAGGTGGTGTTCTCACTGCTGATGTTACAAACGGTCTTCCCGCTGGTGCATACCGACTTTGCTCAATCAATGCTGC